>JBCDDI010000270.1:0-5440 GCA_039180365.1 Pseudomonadota bacterium | reverse complement strand
CGGCGGTAAGGAGCGCGTTCTCGCGCACGTCGCCGCGCCGCAGGGCGTGCATAGCCGATTCGAGCTTCATTGCGTAGGCTTTCTTCAGCTTTTTCGTAGGATCACGACGGAAAAGCGACATGGTTGGTTCCTTGTACTGCTTTGCTGGCTTAACACCCCCAGCAGAACAGTTCCGCTGTGAACCCCCCGTCAAGCAAAAGTCAGCCGAGAAACTCCTCAGCGCCATGATCGAGGGCATGGCGGGCGTGGCGCCGCGCCATGGTGATGAACATCTCGTCGCCCCGTTCGGTCTGCCCGACGATCATGGAGGCAATCACTGTGACCCCGAAGCCTGAGAAGGTCCCCTTCCGGTAGTCTTCCCAGCAGCTTGACCAGTCGTAGTCCGCAACGCCCGCGGCGACAAGCCCGGCGTGATAGTCGCGGACGATCTCCGCTTCAACGGCCCGGCGTGCCTCCGGAACCATTCCCGCACCAAGGAAGTAGGCAACGTCGTTCATGGGTTTGCCAATCCGCACGCTCTGCCAGTCAACAACGGTAACCCTCGGCGGCGCCTGGCGATCGTCGATCAGCATGTTATCCAGCCGGTAGTCAACGTGCTCGAGACAGAACGGCGTCGTCGCCGGCTCGAAGAGCGGGCAGCTGGCTGCCTGGCCGACGCGGGTGATGATGTCAGCCTCGTCTTTCTCGAGCGCGCTGCCGTAGCGGTCAATGAAGCCCGGTAAGAGCTGCCCGTAAAGCTCACGGGTCATGTCCTGGGCAGCATCATCTACCGCCAGCCAGTCATAACTCTTCAGATCTTCCCGACCCCAGCTCGGAGCCTGCAGGCCAACAAGTTCCAGCACCGCGGCACGGGCCACCTCTGCATCACAGCCGCGCAGCTGATCGCCCTGTTCGGCGGGCTGCATGTCTTCGAGCAACAGCAGGAACTCCGGACCCTCGCCTTCGATGTCCGCGTAGTAACACTGCGGCAGAGATATGCTCAGTTCCGCTGCCACCTTCTGGTAGAAACGCACCTCCCGATAGTAGTTGCGCAGCTGCACGCCGGTCGCCCGACTCATAGGGTCATCGGAAGGAAACTTCCCGACAAAGCTTCGCGGCGTCTCCTCCGACGCCCCTTCAAGGCTGAGGTCGTAGCGGTAGCAGGTGCCGATCTGGCCGGTACCAATCTGCTTCTTGCTGACTTCATTGACGGATGCGCGGTCATAGCCGGCCTCCTTAAGCCGTTCCGTAAACCAGCCCGCATCAAGCTCATCAGGAGTGGGTATGGGCGCCATAACGTCGATCTTCCTCGTTAGCGATCGGCCAGCTGAAACTTGAGAATTTCGCGGGCCATGGGATTTTCCAGGGTTGGAGTGAGCTCAGTGAGTTCGTCGTCGAGCCACTGCAGGCGGAGCACGTCGTTCTCGGCAAAGCCCGGCAGCCAGGCACAAAAACCGTAGCCCATCTCCCGGGCAAGTTCTGCGGCGGCATCGACTGACACCTCGCCAAGGGACAGATCCAACTGCCGGCACGGCGCCGCAAGTTCTGCGAGCTCCCCGGCAAGATCCGCACCTGCCCGGTGGGCGCTGAGCCGCTCCACGCCGCGCTTATGGAAGCGCTGCAGCCGGTAGGTGCCCTGTGCCGGCAGGGGCTCCGTCGCCGGCTGCCAGCTTCGGGCCAGTGCAGTCGGCTGACGCAGAGACTCAAGGAGCTGCGCATAACGTTGCGGTACGAATCCGGAGCTCGCCGCCCCGGGTCCATAGGGTTCGTAAACCACTGTAGCCGCCTGACGCAGCTTTGCCGCTGCGCCGACCTGGCCGTGGGTTTCCGCAGGGATATAACCAAGCATGAGCCCCGTTTCGAAACCCGCTTTTACGGACTGGCGCTGCATGATGTGATGGTCGGTCGTTGGATAGTGCAGAAAGCCCTGATAGCCGAGCTCCCGGCACCAGGCTGAGAGTTCTGCGCCAACCCGCCAGGCAAGACCGGCGCCCCGGGCAGCGGGATCGACCACGGTGTTACCCAGTTCGATCACGCTCGCATCGTCCTGCACAGTCATCGCCATGTGGCCGAATACGCGACCGGCATCGTCGACCGCGCCAACGCTGCCTATGCGCCCGCTCTCGAGGGCCTTCGCAAGAACGTCGGCGTCATAGAAGATCCCGTTGCCATAGCTTTCGCCATAGACCCGATGGAAGCAGTCGCCGATCGCCTCAGCCGTTTCCGGACCGAGGCGCAGGATCCTAAGCTCGAGGGAATCGTCGCCCATGGCGGCGTTGCTTCAGGTGGCGAAAGCTTCCGCACAGGCCGGTCTTGCCATCAGCCGCTCCGTGTAGGCTTTGAGGTGCGGCATGTCGTCACTGACCCCAAGACGACCGGCCATAATGCAGGCGTGGCCGAGCATGATGTCCGCCGCGGAGAAGTCGCCGGCGAGATACTCTCTGCCTTCGAGGGCTTCATTCACGGGCTGCAGGGCTTTCGCGAGCAGCCGCTGTGCCTGACCGAGGGCCTTTTCATCGCGCCGGTCCGGCGGCAGCAGCACTGTCTGCACGACGATGGTGTTAATCGGCGGCATCACCATACCTTCGCAGTAGTGGAACCACTGGAGATAGGCAGGAAACTCGGGCGAATCCACTTCCGGCTTCAGTTTCCCCGGTGCATGCCGTGCGAGCACGTATTCAATGATGGCGCCGGACTCAAAGATGCTCACGTCCCCGTCATCGAGCACCGGGACCCGGCCAAGGGGATGCCGCGCGCGGTGCGCATCGGACTTCAGATCCTCCGGATGGAAGCGCATGGCGTTGAGTTCAAAGGGCATATCCAGCTCTTTGAACAGCCAGACGATTCGTCCAGCACGGCTGTTCGGGGCATGGTGCAGTACCAGCATCGGCTCTCTCCTGAATGACGTCGACCGACTACAATACGGTAATCGCAACGGACGGGACAGAACCCTGGTGACCCGCAAACTTTTTTTCGCTCTGGGCCTCGTGCTCGCCGCCGGCTGTCAGTCGCAGCTGATGCTGGCGCCTACGCCGGAGGTGCTGCGTGACGAACGCTTCAACCTCTTTGAGGCCAATCCCGATCCACTCACGAGTAACGAGATCAGCACAATCTACGCAACCACACGAACGCCGCGGGAAGGTAGCAGAAACTTCTTCTCCGGGCGCCCGGACAGCGAGCTGCACCTCGGCGTTGCCGACCTGCGGATCGGCGAAGAAGATCTTTCGCTTCTGGAGCTCATCAGGGAGGCGACAACCGGCGAACGCGACCGTGAGTTCGCCTGGAATCTGCTGGACGCGCCGGTGCTGAGCTCGACGGAACGCCCGTCGAACCCCGGTGAGGGAGTTCCGATTCTTCCGGAGGATATGGCCGAGTCGATTGCCGCGCTGAACAACTACATCGACCGCAATCCCATCAAAGAACTCACTATCTACGTGCACGGCGCCAACAACACGTTTCCCTGGTCTGTGGCCCAGGGGGCACAGTTCCAGTTTTTCACCGGAGACAACGCCATCGTGCTCACCTTTGCCTGGCCTTCACCGGGGAGCATCTTCCGCTACTTCGCCGATCGGCGGCGTTCGGACAAAGCCGCAACCGATCTGGCCTTTCTCCTTGAACTCTTGAGCCAGCACTCTACGGCAACACGCATCAATCTCCTCGCATACAGCGCCGGGGGGCGTGTTGTCGGTGGCGCGCTGACGCAGCTGGCGGAACGCTACGATCGGGACGCACTGCGCATTGGCCACGTATACCTCACCCAGTCAGATCAGGCGCTTTATGATTTCGTGACGACCTTGCCGAAATTCTTCCCGCTTGTGGAAGGACTCACGGTTACCGCCGCCCAGGGTGACCCGGTACTGACCCTGGCGCGTATGACCGACTTCAGACTGCGTCTAGGCGCTGCCGGCCGAGGCTCCGGAGCAAATCTCAACATCAGCGACGAGCTGCGCGCGGAAGTTACCGAGATCGTGAATAGCGAGCGCATGGTGTTCCTCGACATCCGTGAAGTGCCGGAGGCGCAGTTCCAGTTCACGCACGGCGCCTGGTATGACAGCGCCTGGGTCAGCACCGACGTCATGGTCACGCTCCTCGGTGGCTTTACCGCCGAAGAGCGTGGTCTTGAGGCGACCGACGATTCAGGATTGCAGGTCTGGACCTTTCCGGAGGACTATGTGGAGCGGATCACCCGCTCGATTCTGGCCCGGGACGAGGCAGACAGACGGGTTCAGGTACCAGCCCAAGGAAGCGATTGATTCGCTGGAGCTGGTAGCCGAAGAAAGGGTTATAGCTCTGCCGCAGGAACCCCGCGGCAGATACGGCCAGAGCGCCGCCTTCGCCGCGCAGCACAACATTGCCGAGACTGATGCCGTCATAGGGTTTCGCACGCTCGCCGCCATAAAGCGGATCGTCCGGGGGAAAGGGCGGGGCCACATGAGTCATGGAGTAAACCCCGGGAGGCCAGAACTCCGGAAGATCACAGCGCCGCTCCGGCAGCTCTCCAAAGGGACCGGTGCGACTCATAACTTCCGGCGTTCGCGATGATTCATTGCTGATCACTGTGAATTCATAGCCTCGCGAGGCATCGGCAAGGAGTGCCGCAAGCCTTTCTCGAGGGTCGGCGGCAAGGATTGGCTCAATCTGCGCGCTGCGATTCAGGTCAAAGGCCACCAGTTCGTGAGCACGTTCACCACGCGCAGGTCCCACTCGATCATAGAGCACGCTGACCACTGCGCTCGCTTCGATGGTGCTGTCCACAACGGACTGAAAGCTCAGCACCGGGGGCATGTCCGAGAGAGAGTCGCTGGCAGCTGCGGCGGCCAGCCGGGCGTTAACATGCCCGCTCAAACGCCAGACCTGCACGGCCGCGTTCAGCGGGAACGACCGGTACTTAAACGGATCGTATTCAATTTCGATGGAGTTCCAGGCCATCTTCTTAAAGCCCAAGAGACGTCCGAGACGCGCCTGCCAGGGCGTCAGAGCTGCGAGCGGTGTCACCCCCATGGCCGGCGAGAAGAACACCAACCCTGCCGGGCGCGCGTTTTCGAGGCCTGCGAGGGCGTCCAGGGTGTAGTTCACGGCCAGCGGCGCCCCGGTGGAGTAGCCGAAGAGGTAGAGGGGTTTCCCGTCCAGTTCCGCGGCCAGATAGCGGGCAGCCAGGGCGACGGCACCTGCCATATCCTCCCAGGTTGTGCGTGTCAGGCTGCCGGGCGCGGTGCCATGACCAGGGTAGCGCAGGCCGACCACGTGAAAACCATCCTGGTGCAGCCGCTCACCGAGCTGGCGCAGACTGTAGGGCGAGTCGGACATACCGTGAAGCAGCAGCACGCCACCGCGGGGATCATCCACCGTCAGCTCAAAGCTCCGGTTCCAGTCTCTGGGCCAGCGCAGGGGTGAGGAAAGGCTGCTCCGATCGTAGCGGTTGATCCCCGGTTCCGGCGCCTCTGGTACTTCGTCGGAACCT
>JBCDDI010000269.1:0-5476 GCA_039180365.1 Pseudomonadota bacterium | reverse complement strand
TGGAGTCTGGCCGTGCGATTCACATAGATTCGCTCGGGATCAAAGTGCTCGATCCGGCGAATCAGCGTCTGGTCGAGGATCTGCTGCCGAACGTCAGCGTCGCCCGATGGCTCAATGCCCATCAGCGTGGCGAGGCTTTCGAAGGTGCGGTCCTGCTCGGTGCTGCCGAGGGCGTCGATGACGAGCCGCCGGTAGGCGTGATGAAAGCTGACCCGGCCAGCCGGGTTGATGCCACCGAGGCCGACGATAACGGGCAGGCGCTTCATAGTGATTCCGTTACTCGCGTGACAGGGCAACGGCCGTTGCTTCACCGCCGCCGATACACAGTGCGGCGATGCCACGTTTCAGGTTCCGCGCAGCTAAGGCGTGAGCGAGCGTAACGATAAGGCGGCTGCCGGTGGAACCGATCGGATGGCCCTGAGCGCAGGCGCCGCCGAAAACATTGACCCGCTCCGGATCAAGGCCAAGTTCGGAGGTCGCAATCATAGTGACCATGGCAAAGGCTTCGTTGATCTCGTAGAGATCCACATCCGCTGCAGTCCAGCCGAGATTCTCCAGCAGTTTGCCGATGGCGCCAACGGGCGCGATGGTGAACTCTGACGGATGTCGGGAATGGGTCGCGTGGCCAACAATGCGGGCCAGCGGGCTGGCGTCGCCGACGGCGTCTTCGCCGCCGAGGACCAGGGCCGATGCGCCATCAGAAATGGAACTCGAATTTGCTGCCGTAATGGTGCCGTCGGCCTTAAAGGCCGGGCGAAGCGATGGGATGCGATCGATCTTGGCGCGGCCCGGCTGCTCGTCGTCGCTGACTGTCACGTCGCCGATGGTCAGCTCGGCAATCTCCCGCTGCAGGCTGCCGTCGGCGATTGCGGTTCGGGCGCGCTCGAGAGAGCCGATGGCATAAGCGTCCATGGCTTCCCGGGTGAGCTGGTAGTCGTCCGCGGTCGCCTGCGCGAAGCTGCCCATGGCGCCGCCGGTTTCGGCATCCTCGAGCCCGTCCGTAAACATGCTGTCGAGCATCTCGCCGTGACCCATGCGCTGACCGGCGCGGGCTTTCGTCAGCAGGTAGGGCGCGTTGGTCATGCTTTCCATACCGCCAACGACCACTCGATCAGCGCTGCCGGCGCGAATCAGATCGTGACCGAGCATGGTGGCTTTCATGCCGGAGCCGCAGACTTTATTGACCGTAAGCGCGGCACAGGCATCGGGCAGGCCGGCGAGGCGCATGGCCTGACGGGCGGGTGCCTGCTTGAGTCCGGCACTGATGACGTTGCCCATGATCACTTCGTCGACGCTCTCCGGGTCCAGCGATGAGCCTGCGAGAGCGGCTTGTATAGCATGGGCGCCGAGATCGGGTGCGCTCTGGCTCGCAAGGGCTCCCTGGAAGGAACCGATGGGCGTGCGCGCAGCACCAAGGATGAAAACATTCTGGCTCATGGGCAGGGCTCTGTAGCGATTCAGCGTCCGGCATTCTAACCGGCGCTCCCACAGGTGTCAGCGATCAGCGCTCCAGGAGCCGGGGCAGGAGCTCGACGAAATTGCAGGGTCGGGTGTTCACGTTCAGCTGCGGACGCAGAATTTTCTCCCAGCCGGTGCGGACTGCGTTTGATGAACCCGGCAGCGCGAAGATCAGCGTGCCGTTCGCGAGGCCGCCGACACAGCGGGACTGGATCGTTGAGGCCCCGATTTCCTCATAGGACACCTGCCGGAACAGCTCGCCGAAGCCGTCGATGGTTTTATCAAAAAGGGGGGTCAGGGCCTCCGGGGTGCTGTCCCGCCCCGTGAAGCCGGTGCCGCCGGTGGTGACGACAATCTGCACATCCGGGTCGGCGATCCAGCCGGAGACAACGGCCCGCACCTGATAAACGTCGTCCCGGACGAGATTCCGGTCAGCGAGGTGGTGGCCATCCTCGGCAATCAGTTCGGTGAGCAGAGCCCCGGAAGTGTCTTCTTTCAGAGTTCGCGAGTCCGAGACGGTGAGCACAGCGCAGTTCAGGGCGGTCATAGCCACTCCAGTTCCTTCGTTAGCTTGATAGGGTTACCTTGAGAATTCGTTTAAATTTCCGCCACTTAGAGGCTCATAAGGGGCGGTATCTGGCCGCTTTCGCATTGCCTTCAAGGAGGCACTTGGCTAGAGTACCGGCGAATTTTAACCCGTCGGCTCTCCTGTGGATAAGCAGCTTCAAGAGGGGGACAGACTCTATCTCATCGCCGAGAGTCTGGCCCAGGATTTCTCCCTTTTTCCCAGCACGGAGAGCGACGAACTGCTCCCGGGGTGCCTCGGCAAACAGGAAATCGTCCGCCGGGCTGCCGAGCTGGGTCGTCTGGACGTCGACTCTTACATTGAGGCGGTCGTCGCAGCAGCGGAAGACCCCGGGCGCACGCCGGCGCCGGAGATCATCCGCCAGCTCGGACGCGTCAGCGATGAGGTGAAAGACGGCTCCTTCTACGCCGCCGTGGTTGAGATGGATTTCGCTGGCGAGATGCGCGCCGTCGGCTTCATTGCCCAGGATCGTTCCTTCAGGAACGGAGAGTGGGGTCCCCAGCATCATCTGGCCGCCGCCGACCGGCTCCAGGACTACTCCCGCCGAGGCATCCCCATCGTCACGCTCATGGACACCCCAGGGGCCGACGCGAAGGAAGAGGCGAATCGCAATAATCAGGCACACAGTATTTCGCGGCTGATTGCCGAGGCGAGCAACGTTGATGTGCCTAACGTCGGCATCGTTTATGGCCTTGGCTATTCCGGCGGCGCCATTCCGCTGGCCGCGAGCAATATGATCCTGGCGCTCCGGGACAGCGTCTTCAGCACCATTCAGCCGAAATCGCTGGCGAGTATTGCCCGGCGTTTGAACCTCTCCTGGCAGGAGTGTGCCAAATACGTCGGCCTCGGTGCTTACGAACTCTACGAACAGGGCAACATCGACGGCGTTGTCGATTACTCACCCGCAGACAGCGATACCGTCAATCTGCGTCTGGCGATTGTTGCGGGGATTTCCCGGGTGGAAGCAAGCTGTCAGGAGTTTGTCGCCGATAACCCTTATATCCTCGATCACTACCGCCAGAGCCTGCAGCGCTTCCTCAATCCGTCTGAGAACCTCCGCCGCATGCAGACCAGCGCGGCGTTGAAGCTGTCGCGGAACCCGACCGAATATCTGAATGTCTTTGGCGTTGCCTTCCGCTATCTGCGTTACCTGAAAGTCCGGCAGCGCATCAAAGCGACCTCAACCGCTCAGTATGGCCGCCTGTCCAATCAGGAACTGCCGAAGGGCGAGCTCGACAAGCGGGCAGAACTGGAACGACGCCAGACTTTCCTCAAGTGGCTCCAGGATCCGGACCGGGTGGTCTACGACGACGCGCTGTCGAAAGCCTGGAAGAACTACAACGAGAAGAAGCAGGCCGTGCACGACGAACGCGGCCGCATCGCTCAGCTGCTCTTCGGTGAGCCGAAGAAGAACTATGAGGAGGCGAGGGCAAGCCTGCTGTCTGCCGTCGGCGTGTTTCTCTATAACCGCTGGAAGGCCGAAGCCGTCGGCAACCTTCGGGCGCTGAAAGACTATCTCGCGCAGCCGGAAGAAATCCGTCAGATCCTGCAGGTGACGGATATTGGCGATGTGCGCGCACTGCTCACCGCTCTCCGGACAAGCGCGCTCCTCAGTGAGCTTCGCGAAGCCTTCTCCTACGAAGGTCGCAAGCTGCTCACGGACGCCGGCGATGCCGATGATAAGTCGGAGCAGTATCTGACAACGCAGCTCACGGTGGAGCTGAATCTGGCCATTACCGGTGCCAGCCTCGCCGTTGGGTCAGAAGTATCGCTGGCGGAAAACCGGGCGCTCCTGGCGCGGAGCTTCCCGGGCCTCATTAAGGCCGCTGAGGTCACGCGGCCGGTGGTCGCCTTCAGCGATATGACGATTCTCGATGTCCTTGTGGAGGATGAGCTCCGAGCCGACTTCATCCGCGAGTGCGAGAACCTGCTGCTCTTCGATTCAGTCTACGACCAGATCATTGCGAATCTGGACGTGATTGCAGAGGAAGCCCAGGCCTCGCAGGCCCTGTCTCGGGAATCCCTGTCTGAGCTGATAGATTCGACGCTGCGCTTTGCCGCAGCCGGCGTGACCTTCGGCGGAGACGCCGGGCAGGTAGATGCCCGGGGTCGCGAAGTGGTGCTCAGCGAGCAGATGACCGACTGGTATCTGCGCATACACCGCATGCCGAAAAACACGGAATTCTTCCGCGCCGTTGAGGAATGGAAGAAGGTGGCTTTCCCGCACCTGTCCGATGCGCTTTTTGTGGTGGTGACCCACCTGTTCGAAAGCCTGCTGCTGTCCTTCATCGGCGCAGAGCGGGACGGCAAGACTTATCAGGGCCGGATTGCGCCGAAGAACATCGGCCGCCGGAAGGATTTCTGGAACCGGCTGAACATGGCCTACCGGGACCTCCGAATGCAGAACGTCCTGCGGGATGTGAAGAACCAGAAGCAAACGGGCTACGCACGTTTCATCGATCGCTTCATGGTGGACTTCGAGGAACGTTTTGCCGATCTCTTGAGCTCGGATCCGCGGACCTTCCCCGGCTTCCGGATTTCCATTGAGCAGGCTTTGGCCCGAGATATCTCACCCTGTGGCGTTATTGCCGGCATCGGCGGCTTCAACGTGGGTGACCGCACGATAAGGGCGGGTGTCCTCGTTTCCAACGTCGACTTCCAGGCCGGCTCCTTCGACATGGCGAGCGCCGAAAAGTTCTGTCGACTGCTGGTCGAGTGTGCCGAGCAGCATCTGCCGGTGATCTGTTTTATCTCCTCCGGCGGCATGCAGACAAAAGAAGGGGCTGGCGCGCTCTTCTCCATGGCGGCCGTGAACGACCGTGTTACGCGTTTTGTCCGCGATCACGATCTGCCGGTGATCGTCTTCGGCTACGGTGACTGCACGGGTGGCGCACAGGCGAGCTTCGTGACCCATCCGCTGGTTCAGACCTACTATCTCTCCGGCACCGTTATGCCCTTTGCCGGTCAGATTGTGGTGCCCTCCAATCTGCCCCTGAATTCCATCCTGTCGAACTACCTGTCCCAGGACCCCGGCGCCATGCAGGGTCTGGTGAAGCATCCGTTCCATCCGGAGCTCGACGATGCTCTCAGGGAAATTGACCCGGACATTCCGGTTCCGCAGGAAACGGTGGAAGACGTGGTTTCCCGGGTTGTATCAGGGGTGCTCAGCCAGGAGCGGCCTGTTGTTGTCGCCCACCGGCCGAGGTACACGGATAAGGACCTGATCCGGCCCACGAAACGAACGCTTATTCATGCCCGCGGCTGCACCGCCGTGAAGCTCATCCGCATCGCGCAGAAGAACGATATCGAAGTGGTGCTGGTACAGTCGGATCCGGACATGGAGTCCGTGTCCGTCGACATGCTCCGGGAGCAGGACCGACTGGTCTGCATCGGTGGTAATACGCCGGATGAAAGTTACCTGAATGCCATGAG
>JBCDDI010000268.1:0-5483 GCA_039180365.1 Pseudomonadota bacterium | reverse complement strand
CGCTCATGACGAAGGTCGCCGCGGAGACCGCCGACGGCATGATCATGCATCCCTTCTCAAGCGAGCGTTACATGCGCGAGGTGACCCTTCCGGCCATTGAAAGCGGCCTCGCAGACCGTGGTCGCCGGCTTGAGGATTTTGAGCTCGACTACGCCCCCATGCTGGCCGTGGGCGAGACTGAGTAGCAGCTCGCGGCTGCCATTGCGGCCGTGCGCGGGCGTATTGCCTTCTACGGCTGTACCGTCGCCTACCGCCCGGTGCTGGAGCTGCATGGCTGGGGTGAGCTGCAGGATGAGCTCATCCCCCTGAATCGCGCGCATCGCAGCGAAGAGATGGCCGCGCTGATCACCGACGAGATGGTTGAGACCATCGCCATTGTCGGCTCCGCGGTGGAGGTGGTGGACAAAATGCGCGAGCGCTTTGGGGGCCTTATCAGCCGCACGGGCTTTGCGGCTCCTGGTCTCAATGACGACGCGCTCACCGACCATCTGGAACATCTGCGCTCTGACTGACTGAAGATGAGGAGCGAACAAACATGCTGAAAGCCAGCCCAATGGTACTGTCCGCCCGGGAACACTGGCGCTATCGCGGTCAGGAGCGGCCGTCCTTTGCGGAACCGGTAGGCCCTGGCGAAGAATCGGTCTGGGACTTCCCCCGTCCCCCGGCGCTGGAGTCGGTGCCTGAGGTGCTCGAGGTGCGCTGCGGCTCAGAGCTCGTGGCACGCACAGAGGCGGGGATGCGGGTCTGCGAGACTGCCGGTGCCCCGACCTATTACTTCCCACCCGACGACGTGCTGGTCCCGCTTACTCAGGTGCCGGGCGAATCGCTCTGTGAATGGAAGGGGCTCGCGCAGCAGTTTGCCGTCGAGGTTGACGGCGCACCCTCCGGTGCTGTGGCCTGGTGTTACGCCAAGACTTTCCCGGAGTTTTCCACCATCGCGGGCTGGTACGCCTTTTATGCCACCAAGCTCGACTGTTTTGTCGGCGCTGAGCGGGTGGAACCGCAGCCGGGGGGCTATTACGGCGGCTGGGTCACCAGCCGTCTTAAGGGGCCCATCAAAGGTGAAGCGGGGAGCGGCGGCTGGTAAGCGGCGGCTTGGCGGAGACGCCCGCCATCGTGTTTACTCCCGCCAGAGCAACTGACAACGAGGGGAGTGGGCATGCAGCTGCAGGAAAGAGTCGCCGCCATTACCGGTGGTACCGCGGGGATCGGGCTCGGAATCGCCAGAGCCTATCTGGCGGAAGGAGCAAGCGTTGCCCTGATGGCCAGAAACCCGGAGAAGGGAACTGCCGCCCTCGAGAGCCTCGGGGCGGAAGACCGCGCGATCTTTGTAGCCGGTGATGCGACCAGTCAGGCGGATGTGGAAGGCTTTGTTGATCAGGTGGAGGCGGAATTCGGTTCCGTCGATATCCTTGTCAATAACGCCGGCGGTGCCGGTGATCTCAAGCCCCTGGCGGAAATGACCGACGAGGCCTTCGACCTCGCCATGAAGTGGAACGTCTATTCCACCTTCTGGGCCAGCCGCCGGGCCGTGCCCCACATGGCGGAGCGCGGCTGGGGGCGGGTCATCAATATCTCCTCCCTCGAAGGCAAGGTTGGTAAGCCGGTGTTAACGGCTTATACGACGGCGAAACATGCGGTCAACGGTATGACGAAGTCCCTCGCCCAGGAGCTGGGCACCGCTGGTGTTACCGTCAACGCGATCTGCCCGGGTCTCATCATCACCGACATCGTTCGAGATAACGGCCCGGCCACGGCCGAGGCCATGGGGCTCACCTTTGAGGAGATGGTCGAGCTCTTCTCTCAAGAGTCCGCCATCAAACGGCCGAATACCGTGGAGGAGGTGGCGGCCATGGCTGTGCTCCTGGCATCGGAGGCCGGCGGCGGCATTACCGGCGCGATGTTGAGCGTGGACGGCGGTACCGCCCCTTACTAGGGCCGGAACGCTAGGGCCGGAACGAGAACCCTCGCTAGTCGCCACCCAGGCGCTTGAAGGCCGGTGGACGCTTCTCGATGAAGGAGCGCACGCCTTCCTTGAAGTCTTCCCGTTCAAGGGACTCGGCCATCCAACCGTTCGACTCCTTCATGGCCTCGCCGAGCTCCATGTTCAGATGGCGGTAAACCTGCGCCTTGATGACCTTGAAAGAGATTGGTGAGGCAACGGCGGCGAGTTCCTTAACGTAGTCGATGGCCGCATTGAGCGCCTCACCGGTCTCCACGACCCGCTCCACCACACCGAGGTCATAGGCCTCTTCTCCCTGAAACTTCCGTGCGCTCCAGAGCAGATCGAGGGCCCGGCCCGGACCAATGAGCCTCGGTAGAAGCCAGCTCGATGCGTGTTCGGCGATGAGACCGCGTTGCGAGAAGGCGGTCGTGAACTTGGCCTGACGCTCGGCGAAGCGCATATCGCAGAGCAGTGCATAGCAGAAACCGAGGCCTGCACAGGGACCATTGATGGCGGCGATGATCGGCTTGGTGACCGATAGAATGTAGGTGTAAGTAACCTGGAAGTTCTCACCCATGGCTGCATCGCCGGGGCTCGCCTTCAGCGCAGAGAGATCTTCCTGCGGGCCGCTTTCACCGGAGGCCGTGGCATCGAGTCCGGAGATATCGGCGCCGGCGCAGAACCCCCGACCGGCACCGGTGAGAACGATGCCCACCACGGCGGGATCGTTTTCCGCGGCGGCAAGGGCGTGGCGGATTTCCGCCATCATCCTTCCGGTGAGGGCGTTTAAGGCTTCTGGCCGATTCATGGTGATGATCGCTACCGGATCCTGCACCTCGTAGATAATCTCTTCGTACATGTCTCGAATTCCCCTGTCGTTTCCCTGAAAGCAGGCCACCGATTAGAGCCGCCTTTTCCGCAGCGCTCAAGGGCGCTGGCCGTTGGTGCTCAATGCGCGCTAGGCTCAGGGCAACAGGGAGGGAGGTTCGTTTCAATGACCATTCATCTGCGCCAGATCTGTCTTGTTGCCCGGGAGCTCGCCCCGGTTATCGATGACCTGACGACGATTCTCGGCATCAATCCGTGTTACATCGATCCGGGGGTGGGCCACTTTGGCCTTGAGAACACGCTTATGGCCGTGGGCCGGAACTTTCTTGAGGTGGTGGCACCGATTCAGGAAGACACCGCCGGTGGCCGCTATCTCGATCGCCGGGGCGGCGATGGGGGATACATGGTGATCACCCAGGCCGACACGCTCGCCAATCAGCAGGCCGTCCGGCAGCGCGCCCTCGATAACGGCGTAAGAGTTGCCCATGAATCCGAGCGCGATGGCTGGCACCTCTGTCAGCTGCACCCGCGGGACATGATCGCGGCATTTCTCGAAATCGAATATGACCAGCAGGCCGATTTCCAGGGCCATTGGATGCCTGTTGGTGGCAGCGGCTGGGAAGAAAAAGTCCGCCAGGATGTGACCGTCGATTTTCTCGGCGTGGAACTGCAGGGCGAGGATCCGGTGGACCTCGCCGATCTCTGGGGACGGGTGACGGGACTACCCGTCAGTCGGGACGGAAGCGAGCTCGCTATCGAGCTGAACAATACCCGCCTGCGTTTCGTTGCGGCTGAGGATGGACGCGGGCCCGGTCTCGGCGGGCTCGATCTTGCGGTAGCTGATCGCTCAGCCATTCTGGCGGCCGCGAAAGCACGGGACTGCTACGTTGACGACGATCGCGTGGACATCTGCGGCACACGGTTTTATCTGCACGATGCGCCCTAGCGATAGCAGCCGAGCCCGGGACGGATCGCGCCTTCGTCTGAGCCGCAGCGCGGGTTAAGGAGTGCTCAGGTATCAGGTAAAGGAAGGCTCAGGTATCGAAAGCCGGCAGAAGCGTAATTGTGCCCCGAGACAGGTGGACTTCGCCTGCTTCCTGCCAGTCACGCAGGTAGCCGTTCACCACCTGGCGGGATACGCCGAGATAGTCAGCCAGCTCCTGCTGGGAGATCCGGATCCGCACCCCCAGCTCCGTGGTCTCTCCGGAGGGCGCCAGATCCTGCAAACGCCTGAGCATCCGATCCGGTACGGAAAGAAAGGCTGAGTCGGCGACGAGGCGGCTCGTCCAGCGCACCCGTTCGCAGAGCAGTGCCAGCAGGTGCCGGCCAATCACGGGACGCCGATCGAGGAGCTCGTAGAAAGGCACCCGGTCGATGAGGAAACAGGTGATTGGCTCCGCTGCCGTGCCTGTCGCCGTGCGCAGGCCGCCGTCGATGAAAGCAATCTCCCCAACCACTTCGCCGGCTTCAATCAGGTTCAGATGCAGATCCTGGCCGTCGTCGGAGGTCACTGAGATTCGAAGCTTGCCGGCGATTACCCCAACGAGGCTCCGCCCGGGCTCACCCTGACGAAACACGGTCTCCCCTGGGCTGAACCGCTTGTTCCGGCAGAGTGCCTCCATTTCCCGCAGGGAGTCACTGTCCAACCCTCGGAATGCCGGGCTCTGCCGCAGGATGGCTGCCGCCGCGGGGTTGCGCCTGCTTTCCTTAGAATGTGTCGCCATGAGGCTGCTCCGCTGCGGCCGCGTTTTCAGAATCCGTTAGCCGCCATATCGACTACGGCCAGGAAGCACTCCTGGCCGCATCCGCTGGCGATCAGTATCAGTGTCGTCGGGTTGACAGAATGCCGTGGCCCAGCCGCCCATTATACCCATGCCTGGCGGGAAACCTCCGGCAGGCAAGGGATTCCGCCCCTCCTCCAGGGAAAAGAGGATTGCGCGGAAGAGCGGACACGAGCGCCAAGCGACAGGGAGAAAGTCATGTGGGGATTCAGTCAGGTACCAACCCGGGTGAGGACCCTGGCGCTGTGCTCCGCGCTGATCTACGTCTGCGCGGTGCTGCTGTCGCTCTATTAGGCGGCCAGGTAGTCAGGCGACCGATAGCACGGCGCCGCCGCCCCGGTGACGATTGATGCGGCTCTGAAAAGCCGCCAACACCAGCAGATTGATGACGCCCATAAGCGCCGCAAAGGCGAAGGCGGGTTCGTAGCGACCGAAGAAGTCGAAGATCACGCCGCCAAGAAACCCACCGAGGCCCATGCCGGCCCAGCCGAAGAAACTCGTGATGCTCATGGCCCGGCCGCTATAGCCCGGAGTCACCATCATGCGCGTGCAGACCAGAATGCTCGACATGACCCCGGAGTAGCTGAAGCCGAAGAAAGCCGCCAGCAGATAGAGACCCGCGGCGCCGTCCAGAAAAGGAAACCAGAACACGGAGATGGTCTGTCCGAAGGACATGATCATATAGGCCGGCAGGGCACCGATCTGATCGCCGAGTCGGCCTCCGAGAATACGCCCGGCAACGCCGCAGAACATGAGCACCATCAGGGCGCTGGTCGCAAATCCCGTGCTGCGCCCGGCGTCGGTCAACAGCGTGCACAGCGCCGCCTCCATGGGGGGTTCAACCTGTTTGATCTCCACCAGCAGACGCTGCTCCGGAAAGCGCTGCAGCACATCCTGCAGCGTCGGGATCCTGAGGTCCTGGCCACGAT
>JBCDDI010000267.1:0-5498 GCA_039180365.1 Pseudomonadota bacterium | reverse complement strand
TGCGCCGCGAGCGCCAGCGACCGAGCGTGCGCAGGTGATTGGTCAGCACTTCGAGGCCACCCTGGGCCCAGCGCAAGCGTTGGCGCCAGAGCCCTTTGAAAGTTTCCGGCATGAGTATCCAGCAGAGCGCGTTCGGTTCGTAGCGGATATCCCAGTGGTTGAGCTGCAGGCGCCAGCTGATATCGATGTCCTCTGTCATGACGTCGAGGCCCCAGTAATTTGCCTGATGCACGGCCGTCTTGCGGAAGGCGGAGACAACACCGGAGACGGTGAAGACGCGCCCATAAATCCGCTGAGCGCGTTTCAACAGGCCAATGATCGATGAAAACTCGCCAACCTGAATCCGGGCGAGGAGGGTGGTGCGGTTGCGAACCCTCGGATTGCCGGTCACGGCACCAACTCTGGCGCTGGCGATGAAGTGGTGGGCCAGCCACTTGCTGGCGTGTGGTGCGAGCAGCGCATCGCCGTCCAGGCAGATGAGAAGCTCGTGCTTCGCTGCCAGGGTGCCAACTCTGAGGCCCATGGCCTTGCCCTGATTCTCCTCAAAGTGGATGACCCGCAGGGCCGGGTGCCGCGTGGCCAGTTCATCGAGGATTTCGCCCGTGTCGTCCGTGCTCGCGTCGTTGATGGCGATGACCTCGAAGTCCGGGTACTCCTGGCCGAGGATCGATTCGATGGTTTCTCTAACGTTGTTGCTTTCGTTGTGGCAGGGGATGAGAAAGGAAACCGGTGGCCAGCTCTCATGCTCCGGTGGATGTTCCGGACGGGTTTCCGCCTCTTTTTCCCGATAGAAAAAGTAGTAGATGGATGCCGTCATCCAGACGATGGACATAAACAAGGGGTAGTAGAACGTGAAGTTCAACAGCATGTAGAAAGCCGACTCGAGGCTCATCGCACACGCTCCAGGGCGGTTTCCCGCACGGATAAGGCGCGAGCAAGCTCTGTGGCATCCGGCTGCCCGCCGATGAAGTCATCCGGATAGTAGGCGAGATGCTGCGCGCCGCCAGCGCGGAGGAACTCCAGTTCCTTGCGCAGGGTTCTGCCGCTCAGCCAGCGGTCTGCCTGCCAGTCTTTAGCCTGCAGCTGAAAGAGCGTCTGCTTGAGGCCCGGGTCACGGTCCTCGGCGACGATCAGTAGATTCCGATAGAAGGCTCTGGCGTTGCTGTAGCCCTCGAAAGCCGGCATAGCCATGAGCGCTACGTGATCGTAGTGCTTGAGGAAGAGCGCATAGTCCTGGGCGAGATAACGTTCACTTCTCGGATCCAGAAGGGCGCTGGCAAAGAGATTGCGGCTTACCTTAAGGCCCGGTTGCCAGCGCCGGACAATGCGCTCGAGCTGTTCCGTGAAACTGATCAGGCTTTCTGTCTTGAAGCGGCTCCAGGCACCTTCGGCATCGTCGCCCGGTCCCTTTACCTTCTGAAAGCTGGCACGCGCGGCAGGATTGGCGTCCTCGAACTCGTTGCGCCGGCCGTCGTCGTGAAAGTGCAGGCCCTGAAAACGAGCGTGCTGCGCGAGATCCTCGTAAACCTCCTCGATCCATTGCGCGGCTTCAGGCACGTGAATGGATAGCCGCGGTTCTGCGCCAACGTCGCGAACCGGGCCGCTACCCCGGTCTTCGAGCACGGCCCACTGCTCCGGTAGTGTTGGACTGTTAAAGGCGCTGATCGGCATCCAGGCGTAAACGCTCACCGGAGTGCGCGTACGCAGCTGCCAGGCAGCCCGGTTGAAGAGATCGGCGCGCATGGGTAAATGGCGGTTCGGAAAATAAACCGCATCCGCGCTGCCATCGCCGTCTGGGTCCGCAAAGGCCTGCAGAAATACCGCGTTCACCCCGAGTTCCAGAATGCGATCCAGCAGGCGCCCGAGGTTGGCCTCCTGCTGCGCCGGGTCTGGATCATAGACGTAGTCCAGATCTACCTGCACTGCTCTGAGCGGCGGCTCCGGTCGGGCTTCTCTTAACATGTCAGCAAACAGTGCTATGCCTGGATTTGCGACTGGCATGTCCCGTCCGAGAATCCCGCGGTCTGTCAGCGGTGCCCGGTCGTCGAGGGTCAGAGACAGCGCCATGCCGAGCTCAGCTGCAACGAGGCGGCCTGCTTCGTGCCAGGCGCCATAGGGCCAGGTGATCACCCGTGGCCGCTGGCCGACGTTTTCCTCGATGAGCTCGGCGCTGCGAGCCAGGTCGGCATGCAGTCGCGACCTCTGCTCTACGGTACTTTCATAGCCGGCTTCGCCGAAGGCGAGGGCTGCACCGGCCGGTAACTCGTTGCCCTGCGGATTTGCTGTTATGCCCCGGTGCAGGTTGTGAGTGTGAGAAGCGACCTCGACGAGGCCCGAGTTGTGCATCTCCCGAAGCTGCGCCCAGGTGAGGAAGTTCTCTTTGCTGAGCGTTTCGCCGTTGTAGGGAATCTCGACGCTGCTTTCGATCCAGGAAGTGACCGGGCTGACGATGGCGGGATAGCCAAAGGCCTTCAGCAGTGGGTACACGTGCGTGTACACGCTCGCAAAGCCGTCATCGAAGCTGAGCAACACGGCCCGATCCGGGAGCGCCTTGCCGCCAGCCTGCGCCGTTAGCACATCGTCCACGGATACGACGGTATAACCCTGGGATCTCAGCCAGCGGAAATGGCCGGCAAGATGTTCGGCAGTCACCGCATACTGATCGGGATCATAGGTGCGCGCGAGGTTGTCACGAACGTCGTGATAGCCGATCGTGCGCACGGTAACAGCACTGTCGACGTTCTGCGCGTGCGCTGCGCCAAACGCCGCAGCCAGCACCAGGGCCAGTAGCTGAACAGCCTTCTGCGTTACACGAGCCCGCATCATCGGCCGATCCTGCCGTCGAGGCCGAAGCGCACAAACCAGGCGTCTTCTTCGTTGGCGTTGTAGACCCGCCGATTCAGCTGGACCCCGCCAAGCAGCGCCAGCCGCTCGGAAAGGCGCCATTCGAGCTCGTAATCAAGGGTCCAGGTCGGATCGCTGCCGAAGTTTTTCTGATCGAACACCCCGACATCGGCGGAAAAACGATGCGTGAGGCTGCGCTGGTAGCGACGAAACTGGCGCCAAGTATTGCGCAGTCCAACGGCGGCGCCGAAGGCCCGCTCAGGGCTGAAGTAGGCGACGTCGTCGAGACTTGAGGTCAGTGCATCCAGACTGCCGTAGACGTCGAGTTTGTAGCGGTAGCCGTTAATGAGCCGATAGCTGCCAAAGAGGCTGGCATCAACGACATCGTTGCCGTCGTCGTAGGGTTGGAAGGACAGGTCGCCGCCAACCTCCCAGAGCTCGTTCCGTCGATAGCGGGCCCGGGTTGTATAGCGGTCGCTGGTGATGCCAACGCGGTCGGCACGAAGCTGTGTCGCATAGCTTGCAAAATCTGCTTCTGCACCTAACAGCCAGCGATCGGTGATCCGATAGTCGGCCTGCAGACGCGCGCCGGGCGTCTCAAAATCCAGCCGGTCGCCGGATAGCTCACCGATCAGACGCCAGCGATCCCGTCGATACTCAACGCCACCGGCAAGGCGGCGCCGGTCGTGATTACCTTCCGGGAACTCCGCCCAGGCATCGAAGGTGCGAACGTAGAAGCGTGTATTCAGGCGCCAGGGATAGCTGAACCACCAGAGATTGGCTTCGTATTGCTTCGCACCGAAGGTATTGCCGGAAGCACGGCCATAGCGGACGTCGAAGAGTATCTGGCTGCGAAAGTGGTTGCTCCAGGCGATGTACAGGTCGTCAAAGCTGGCATAGGTGAGATAGGGCGGCGACAGCTGGCGCATGGAACGGCGCAGCTCGTGGTAGTGCTGTCGGGCCAGCTGGTTGTGACCAAGCCCGTAGGTGGCCGCAAGGTCTTCTTCGGGATTACCGGTGCGGGCGATACGATAGAGCGCTTCCGCCTGGTCAAAGAGCCCTCGCCAGCGGTAAACGTTTGCCAGTTCGACTAAGGCCTGGCGACTGCCCGGCGCCTCCGCAAGGACAGCGTTCAAGCGTTCGATAGCATCCTGATTCTGATCGGCGTAGGCCCGGCCGACGCTGCCGAATACGCGAGCCCTTGTATAAGTGGGATTAGGCTGAAGTACGGCTTCCTGATCCGCCTGCAGACCTGCGGGCTGACGCGCAATGACGCCGTCGATGGCTGCAAAGGCCTCCTCGAAGCGTTCCTGCTCCACGAGGGCGAAAAACAGCGAGAGAGTCAGTTCGATGTCGTCAGGCTGGAGCGCGAGGCCGGCCTGCAAGGCCGCTTCAGCGGCTTCCGGGTTTTCCAGGGCCAGAAAGGCATCGCCAGCGGTCTGATGCACGAAGGCTGGGACAGGACCGGAGTCGAGCAGCAACTCATACTCGTCGACCACCACCTGCCAGCGGTTCATGGCAAACAGACCAACAATTCGGTCGTAGCGGAGCTGTCGACCCAAGGGGCTGTCTGTGTTCACCGACGACAGTCGCGCATCTATCGCTTCGAGTGCCTCGCGCACCTTGGGAAAGGGATAACGCCGGTCCGGCGCGTAGAGCGCATCCCGGAGATCCAGCGCCAGGGCGTCGGCTTCCAGCCGTTCTCGCTCGCGGGCGCTGATGAGGCCCGGGTGGTCGTCGGCCACGCTCAGTGCCTGGCGCGGTAGCAGCAACCGCTGCAAGGTCAGAATCTTCCCACGCAGGGCCTCCACCTGCTCCGGATCAAGGGCGAGCACGGCGTCGTAGTCCGTTAAAGCAGGCACATAAGCCTGATCGAGCCGGTGCAGGTAGGCAGAGGTCAGCTGGCCGGCGATGCTTGTCTGCGCCGCTGAAGGCAGGGTGAGCCACAGGTCCCGGGCGCGACGGGCCTCGCCAAGATCGGCGAGCGCCATGGCGTGACCCAGCGTTAAGTCTGCGTTCTCCGGTTCCCGGGCGCGCGCGGCCTCATACCAGCGCGCGGCAATCTCGAAGGACTGGACGTTGCGAGCTGAGCGGGCGACTGCGCTGGCTACGTAGGCAGGCGTGGCGGCGGGGGCCAGGGTCTCGGCTTGTGCCAGCACTGCTGTGAAGTCCTCAGCCCAGAAGAGCACAACAATCTGATCATGCTGGAGACTCAGATTCTTTGGATGCTGAGCGCGGAGCTCCTGCAGGCGAGCCAGGGCGTTCGCAGTGTCTCCGGCCCGGGCCAGCTCGACCGCCGCGTCCTGGGCGGATCGCAGAGCCGCCTTCTCCTCAACAAGGTCCGCGGCAAGCACCGGCAATCCAGCCAGGAGTGGTATCAGCACGGCAAGCAGAGCCAGCACAAACCTTGTGCGTGGTCCCAGGATCGGCGGTGCTGGCCGATTGGAGCTCGCGAAGGCGATCGCCGTCCGGGCTGCGGCACCCGGCTGACGGAGGCATTGGATAATTGGCGGCGGCTGGGAGTGCGGGAGGGTTTTCACGGGGCGGCATTCTAGCTGAATGGACCCCGAATCGTGTCTGGGGAGTGACATAAGCGGCAAGCTTGTCCGGCTGCCTTCAGGTCATGGCCCGACCCGCAGCCAGATCCGCCTTCA
>JBCDDI010000266.1:0-5498 GCA_039180365.1 Pseudomonadota bacterium | reverse complement strand
TTTTATGGCGGCCACACCGCCCGCTCCGAAAAGGGCCTGACAGGGCGGCGCATGCGCACGGCGGCTGTGCGCAGCAGCAGGGAAGCAGCGCCTCGTCGCGGTGAACGCCCGTAATGACGGGGCTGCCAACCCACTGGCGCTTCGCCAGGCGCCCAGCCTAGAATCGAGTGGGAGGACTAGCTCAGGGAGGGGCAGCGTGCCGGCGTTCAATGGCTATCCGGTGGAGACCCTCGAGTTCCTGCATGAGCTCGAGGTGAACAATAACCGCGCCTGGTGGGATGAGAACAAAGCCCGCTATGAGGCTGTGGTGCGGGAGCCTTCCCTCGATTTCATCACCAGCATGGGCCCAGAAATCGCGAAGATCTCCGAGCACTTTTCCGCCGTGCCGAAGAAGGTTGGCGGGTCCATGATGCGCCCGCACCGGGACGTACGCTTCTCGAAGGACAAAACACCCTTCAAAACCAACATCGGTATTCAGTTCCGCCACGAGCAGGCGAAGGACGTGCATGCGCCGGGCTTCTATCTACACATCGACAACACCGGCTGCTTTCTCGCGGCCGGGTGCTGGCGGCCGGAACCGGGCGCCCTGAAGAAGATCCGCGCGCGCATTCACGAACGGCCGAAGGACTGGCAGAAGGCCCGGGATGCTCGGGGCTTTAAGAACCTGTACGTGCTCGGTGGCTCAAGCCTGAAGCGGCCGCCTCGAGGCTATCGGGCGGACGACGCGATGATCGAAGACCTCATGCGCAAAGACTTCGTTGGGTCCACGGAGTTTTCCGCCGCAGACATTGAGAAGCGCGACTTTCTGAAGCAATGCAGCGGCGCCTTTAAAAAGGCGGCGCCGCTTATGGGGTTTCTCTGCGCGGCTCTTGAAGTGCCGTTCTGA
Source organism: Pseudomonadota bacterium (assembly GCA_039180365.1). Classification (GTDB taxonomy): domain Bacteria; phylum Pseudomonadota; class Gammaproteobacteria; order Pseudomonadales; family Azotimanducaceae; genus SZUA-309. The sequence continues at coordinate 4,612 of JBCDDI010000266.1, read as the reverse complement.
AAGGCCCCTGCACAGGAGAACAAACATGGCCATCGATCCCGGCCCCCATGATCTGGACAAGGTGCGCTACGTACTGGCGCCCAACGGCAGCGGCACAAACAAGGCTGTCAGCAAGCATTTCTACGAAGAACTCGATCGCGATTTTGGCGGCGATTTCAGCGGTCATGTGCTCGTACAGACCTTCAGCTTCGAGGAGCCCTGGCCGACCTGGGAGATGCATCCGGAAGGTGATGAGTTCGTCTATCTGCTGGAAGGTGATACGGACTTCCTGCTCAGGGTCGACGGCGACGAGCAGGTGCTCACGGTGAACGAGCCGGGCACCTATGTGGTTGTGCCCAAAGGCGTCTGGCACACGGCCCGCCCGCGAGCGCACACCACGATGCTGTTCTTTACGCCCGGTGCGGGCACGTTGAATGCGGAGACGCCACCGGACTGAGGGCCCCGACGCAGGTCTGCTTAAGGAACCGCTTGGCGGTGGACGGTGTCCGTATCGCCGTTCGGGGTGGTTTCCGCTGCCATGGCAGGAGCGTCTTCAGCCGCTTCATCGGTGCTGAGTTCCGACGCAGCCTGTTCCTCTGCGACGTGTTCCGCGGCGTCCGTTCCTCCCGCGTCTTCTGTGTCGCTAACGGTCGCGTCCGCGGCAGCATTTTCTTCCGCCCCGGTCGGCTGATCTTCCGCTTCGGCGTGATCTGTTTCCGCCGCCTGCGCTGGTTCGCTTTCGGAATCGTTGACTCTCGCCAGATCCTGTTCCAGCGCCTCGATGCGGAAGTCCTTGTCGGCCAGCATGCTTTTATAGACAGAAAGCGTTTGCGTGTTTTCGGCCACCTCGGCTGCGCTCTGTTCGATCCTGGCCTTCAGCGCCACAATTTCTCGTTCCAATTCATGACGGGCATCGTCACTGGACTGGCGTTCATCGTGACGGGTGCGGAGCTGCTCCGTCAGAGCGTCGCGCTCGCCGCTGAGGGCTTCCACGCGCTCATTCAGATCGCGGTTCCGCTTCTCCCGATCCTCAAGGGTGCCTTTCAGCTTCTCCATCCACTGCTGGTGCTGGGCCACATTGGCCTGCAGGTCTTCGATCTCGCGCTTGTAGGTGGCGGCCTGGCGCTCAACCACTTCGCGCTCTGAATCCATGGCTTCCACGCGCTTTTCGGTGAGCATCCGATTGTCGTCTGCTTCCTGGCGGACCCCAGCGGTGGTTTCCTCGGCAGCGGCAAGATTCCTGGCGGCTTCTTCGAGGCGGTTATCCAGATCGGTTTTCTCTGCCGTGAGGCTGTCGATGCGGAAGTCGCGGTCGCGAATGGTGTTTTTCAGGCTCTCTTCGGCCTGATCCCGGGTGGCCAGGTCTGCCTGCGCAGCGCCGAGCTTCTGTCGCTCGCCGTCGAGCGCATTGCGGCCGGTCTCTACGTCGGCCTGGAGCTGTTTGACGATGTCGAGCGTTGTGGCCAGTTCCGTATCCAGGGCGTTGATACGCTCCTCGCGGCGGCTGATGGTGCCTTCCAGTGTTTTCTGTTGCTCGGCCATCGCTCCTTCCAGAGCTTTCTGCTGCTCGGCCATAGCGCCTTCCAGGGCTTTCTGTTGCGCTGCGCTCGCCTGCGCGGCTGCGGTCTGTGCCGCAACGTCGGCGGTCAGCGCTTCGATCTGTGCATCCCGTTCGCTGAGCGCCCCGCGGAAGGACTCCGCCTCGTTCAGATGCTTCTTGATGGACGCTTCCCGGGCGGTAATGGTCTTATCTTTCTCGGCAATGGTTTCTTTAAGCGCGGGTACCTGCGCTTCGATTTCTGCCGTCGCGTCCTTCAGGGCGCGATTCGACTTGCTGCGTCGATTCGCCAGATCTTCCAGCATCTCCTTTTCCCGGGTGAGCTCGGCCACCTGTTCGGAAAGGCTGGCGATGGTTTCGGCTTGTGCGCTGGTCTTCGCTTCCAGGGCCTGCACCTCTTCGGAGCTGGGTGCATCCAGGCTGGCACTGTCTGATTCATGAGACCGTTCGCCGGAGAGCAGCATCTCCAGCTCTTCGATACGCTCATCGCGTTTGATGAGCGCGCCTTTGAGTTTTTCGTAGAGCGCTTCGGTTTTCTTAAGCTGAGTCAGAGCCGCGGAGTCGCCGGGTTCCGCGGGGACCTCATCGTCGAAACCGTCCATCATCAGATTGTCGTCCGCCTGGCGGACGCCGCGGACGGCGTTTAACTCAGAGGTGAGATTTTTCACTTCCCGCTCGGCGCGGCGAAGCTCGTTGGACTGCTTGTCCTGATCGCGGAGCATGCCGCTCGTACGCTCCGTGAGGTCCTTGATCTCTTCCTGCAGGCGGGTGATCTGCTGATCGCGATTCCGCACGGTGCTTTCGAGCTGTGGAACAGAGGCTTTTGCCTCAAGAACGTCGCGCTTCAAGGTGGCTTCGCGCTTCTTGGCACCGGCGGTGCTGAGGCGGCCGACGGCAAAACAGAGCACGGCCACAACCAGCACGAGGCCGATCAGCACGGGAGAGGACAGCAGATTTGCCAGCAGTTCTTCGAACATCGATCAGACAACGCTAAGCAGATTGACAATGCTCGCGGAACGCTCGCCAGATTGCCGCCTAACAGTTCTCAGCACGGTGTAAGCAAAGTATGTTGCCGCGACCCAAGTGTGACTCAGGTCTCGCTGGCGGACGATCAACGTCCGTGCATCGCTTTCAGGCTACCGTTCAGGGCCTTCGGGCGTGCCTTGCGGGGGTGCCGGCTCTGCCGGTTAAATGCAATCTCTAGCGTTCGGGGGCGGTCTTGCCGGGAAGAGAACAGGGAAAAGAGAAGGGTCAAAAAAAGGCAGAAAAACAGCCAGAAGTGCCCCTGGTTGGTGAGGCGAAGGGCCGGCCCCAGAAGCAGCCAGAGAAGCCGTCAGAGCGGCAGCCGGAACAACGGAACCTCTTTTTCCTGGTGCTGGCCTATGTCTTTGCCGGAGTGGGCATCGTCGGCGCCTTTCTGCCCCTGCTCCCGACGACGCCGTTCCTGCTCCTCGCTGCCTGGGCGGCAACGCGCGGTTCGCCGGAGCTGCATCAGTGGCTCTATAACCATCCCCGCTTCGGCCCTCCGCTCATCGCCTGGGAAGAAAAGCGGGCTGTCAGCACCGGCGCCAAGGTGACAGCGCTGATTTTTATGGCGATCAGCTGGACAATCATGCTGTTCATGACCGAGGGCCCGCTCGTCCCCGCCATCACCGGTGTGCTCTTTCTCGGTGGGGGCACCTATCTCGCCACTCGGCCGGCACCGTGACCGTCTCGAGCCGGGCCAGTACAATGCCCGGCCCTTGAACTCGCAGGATGCGCCACACGTGAGTACCGAACAGACGTCTGCTCTTCTCGAGCTGGAGGAAACCCGAAGCCTCGGCCCGATCACCCATCTGCCGCTCTGGTCGCGGTTTACCGCAGACAAAGTGGTGCCGGCCGCAACGGCCCTCCTTGATGACGTGGAGCAAACCTTCGAAGGCCTGGAGGCGGAGGCAGAACCGAGCTGGGACGGCCTCATGACGCCCCTTGAAGGCATCAACCTGCGTCTTGGCGCTCTCCTCGGACCGGTGAATCACCTGCTCTCGGTTAAGTACGACGATGAGCTGCAGGCGGCCTACGATGAGATCCGACCGCGCTACGTGGCACTGTCGAGCCGCATGGCCCAGAGCCGCGCTGTATTTGATGCCATGGTGGCGCTGAAGAACAGCGACGGTTTTGCCGGCCTCGATGTTGCGCAGCAGCGCATTCTGACCGAGTCGATCCGGGGCATGGAGCGTTCCGGCGTCCATCTCGAAGGTGCTGCGAAAACCCGCTACGAGGAAATCCAGCAGCAGCTGTCGAGCCTGTCGAACGACTTCCGCACGAACCTGGTGAAAGAAGAGAAAGACGCCCGGGTGAAAGCCGAGGACGCGGCCATGGTGCGGGGCGTACCGGAACCGATTCTTGCGGCCGCGGCGGAAACGGCCGTCGAGGACGGTGCCGAAGGTGCAACGGCTGAAGCCGGGCCCTGGCACTTCATCGTTAATGGCGTGAACTACGTGGCGGTCATGAATCACGCGGAAGACGCAGGGCTTCGGGAAGCGTTCTACCGGGCCTTCCGCGGGCGTGGAACCAGCGGCGATCTGGACAACCGCCCTGTGCTCGAAGAGATGCTGCGGCTGCGGCAGGAAGAGGCGCAGCTGGTTGGCTTCGCGCATTACGCGGCGCTGTCCATCGACGCGAAGATGGCGGGCTCCGTGGAGGAGGTCTGGTCGCTGCTCGCTGAGCTCGAGGACGCCGCACGACCTGCTGCGGAACAGGAGCTCGAAGCGCTCACGAGCTACGCCCGGGCTCATGGGATCGCCGATGAGCTTGCGCCCTGGGATGTGCCTTATGTGGCCGAGCAGCTCCGGGAAGAGCGCTACGCCTACGATACGGAAGCGCTGCGCGCCTACTTTCAGATGCCGAAAGTGTTGGCCGGGCTCTTCTCCCTCACGGAGCGCCTCTATGGCCTGGAGATCCGCGAGGTGGACGCGGACTCGGTCCCTGTCTGGGACGAAAGCGTGAGCTTCTATGAACTGGTGGCCGACGGCGAGGTGATAGCCGGCTTCTACGTTGATCCCTATGCCCGCCCCGGCGAAAAGCGCGGTGGTG
>JBCDDI010000265.1:0-5537 GCA_039180365.1 Pseudomonadota bacterium | reverse complement strand
CTCGCCGATCTACTGCCCGAGTGCAGAAACGAATCCCGGACCGACAGTCCCGAACGCTGAAGGCAAATTTGTCACCATTCCAGGCAGCGAAGACATTCGCGATGGCTGTATGTCGCTGATCCGGGCAAGAGAGATCATCGAAGGGGTGGTCAACGCTCGCCGAGAGGCCGGTGACGGGCGCCTTTTTTATCTGGATGGCCGCTCACTCTTCGGGGCCGACGACGCGGCCGATCTCCCGGACGATCTGCACCCGAATCCTGTGGGTTACATCCGCATGGGCGAACGCTTCGCGCCGCATCTGAGCACACTTGTTAAGGAGATGGGCGCTCGCCCTTAAGCGATCTGGAAGGGCGCCTAGCCCTCCGCGACCTGCATTGCCCGGCGGCGCAGGGCCTTACCGTGGTCGAAGCCGAGCAGGCTGCGCAGTTCCGGGGAAGCCGCTCGCTTGAAGTCGTCGGAGAAGGGGCCCATGGGCGTCATCGGTTGGATGGCAAGCTGTGAGTAGTTGATCAGCATTGCCACACGCGGTGCCTCGGCCTGATTGACGGCGGTTCGGTGCCAGAGCAGGCCGTGGCTGACCACAGCGTCACCGGCGTTGCCGCTTGCCTGCACGGCGGCTTCTTTGAAACGGGCTTCCTTCGGGTATTCGCCCCAGGTCTGACTCGTAGGCGCCACCCAGGTGCCGCCGTTCTCTGCCGTGAAGGGCTCCATCATCCAGATAACCTGCATCATGAGCGATGGTTCAACGGGCATGCCTGGGTCCATGGCCCAGTAGGGATAGTCCACGTGCAGGCCGCCGAGATCGCAGTCGGGCATGAGAATGCGGCCGCCGACCGCTGCCAGCCGCGCATCGGGCCCGAGGACACGGCGCGCCATGGCCAGCAGCCGCTCGTTGGTCACCAGTGGTAGAAAGATGTCGTCCAGAACCAGCAGGTTTGACAGGCGGAGGATACCGTCGTTGTCGTGATCGGCCTGGTTGGCATAGGACAGCAGGGTGTCCCGGACGCGCCAGGCCTGCTCCGGTTCTATGAGGCCCTTCAGTACCGTGTAGCCATCACCCCGGGTCAGCGCCGCATAGGCCGCTTCGGTTTCGGTACCCGGCTCCGGGTTGGCCGTCGACTCTTCCGCTGTTGTGCTCATGGCGTCTCCCCTGGCAGCAGTTTGAGCTGGGATCATAGCGAAATGGCGTTCAGACTGTTGGCTTCTGACGTAGCGAAGGCGAGCCGGACACGCTTGTTTTAATGTTTGGCATTAGCGTACCCTCAGCCGCAGTAGCGCCTCATCGAGTCCCGTAAACCCGGAGGAACCTATGGAATTCTTGAGAACCGACGATGCCCGCTTTGCTGAGCTGCCGGGTTATCCCTTTGCGCCCCACTATGCGGACATTGCCGATGGCGAAGGCGGCACGCTGCGCATGCATTACCTGGACGAGGGCGCCGGCGAGCTTGTGCTCTGTCTGCACGGTCAGCCAAGCTGGTCTTACCTGTATCGGAAGATGATTCCTCTGCTGGTCGATGCGGGCTATCGCGTCGTCGCCCCGGATCTTGTTGGTTTCGGTCGTTCCGACAAACCCTCGAAGCGCGAGAACTACACCTATGCCAATCATGTTGGCTGGCTTACCCGCCTTCTCGAAGCCCTCGATCTCACCGATATCACGATGTTCTGTCAGGATTGGGGCGGGCTCATCGGTCTGCGTACGGCTGCGGAGAATCCCGACCGCTTCGCCCGCATCGTCACGGCGAACACCGGACTACCTGATGCGCAGGGGGTACCCGACGAAAAGGTCGCGGAAATCAGCGATGCCATGCGCGCCTACTACGAGAGCCTGCCGGTTCATGAAAACGCCATGGCCATGGGCCTTGCCATGGGCGGAGACGATTCCGGCATGGGCTTCCTGCATTGGGTGAAGTTCTGCGCCGAGTCGGCGGGTTTTGCACCGGAAGACGTGCTGCAGTTCAGCTGCGGCGGTGCGCTCTCGGAGGCCGAAGTGGCGGCCTATGCGGCGCCGTTTCCGGATGAAAGCTACAAGCAGGGCGGACGCCAGTTTCCGAGCCTCGTCCCCATTATTCCCGATAACCCTGCGATTCCGGCAAATCGGGCAGCCTGGGCAGTCTTCGAACAGTGGGATAAACCCTTCCTTACGGCCTTCAGCGATTCGGATCCGGTAACCGCCGGTGGTCACGTTCGCTTCCAGGAGACCGTGCCGGGTGCGCAGGGACAGGCGCATGTGACGATCGAAGGCGCTGGGCACTTCCTTCAGGAGCAGGCACCGGAACTCCTGGTTGAAACGCTCGCGGCCTTCATGGCGGCTAATCCACTGTCGAAAGGGTAGCTGCAGTCATGTGTGCCGTTGAAGCCCCGTCGGAATCCCGGCCATGACCCGTTCCCGCTGGATCTGGCTCGTTCTCACGCTTGTCTGGGGGAGCTTCTTTTTCTGGTACACGTCCTTCGAGGGGCCGCTGACAACCGAAGAGATCGAGGCGTACCTGAGTCGATCGGATCTCGATGGCGGCGATCCTGAAACCCGTGCGGCGATCCGGGCCTTCTTTGAATCCGATACGGGCGATGACTTCGTCATGATGAACATCATCGAGCTGAACGAGGTGCCGGATCCGGTAGCGGGAATAGCGCCGGGGGAAACTTCGGCGGAATTCGTCGATCGTTACATGGCCTATATGTGGCCCGCGTTGCTGAAACGCGCCTGCCATCCGGTGATCTTCGGCGCGGCCGCGGCACCCGCCGTTGAGGTGTGGGGTATCGATGGCCGGGGCAGCTGGTCTCAGGCGGCTTTCATGCGCTATCGGAGCCGTCGGGACCTGCTGGAGATTGCCGGGACGCCGAAGTTCCAGGGGCCGCACGAATTCAAGATAGCGGCCATGGCGCGGACCATTGCCTTTCCCGCCGATCCCTGGGGTTATGCCGGTGACCCTCGACTGCTGCTTGCCCTGGTGCTCTTGATTGTCGGACTCCTGGCGACGCGGCGAGCCTGATTCGGCACACCCGGTGCCTTGAAATTACGCCGGGGGCTACACAGACTTCGGGTTTTCGCGGGACCGGATCACCATTGATTGCTCTGCTGACGCCCACCTGTGCTCGCGCGGCTGCCGCGCTGCTTCTCTGTTTCCTCGGGGTGCTGAACGCTGGCTGTGTCTATGAAGATCAGACGCTCACTCTGGTGAAGCCACGCCTCGAAATCGATCAGCAGATCGCCGAGGATTTTGCGCGGCTTTTCGATACCCCCGGAGAGCTGCAGATCGAACTTATCGACAATCCGGATCCGGAGCAGCCCGGCCTCCATGCTGTGAAGATGGGACTTGCGGACCTTGCCCTGGTACCGAACACCGAAGCTTACGACCCGCGCGTAGCGACGGTTGTGCCCCTCTATCCGACGGTCTTACACATCGCCTATCGGTTTCAGGGCGACGAGCCACCGGATCAGGATCTCATTGCAGGCCTTACAGAAAACACCGTTTATGCCGGGCCCGCAGGCTCTCCCTCGCGCTTGCTCCTCGAGACTGCGGCACGCCGCGACGGGGTTGATCCAGAGAGCATCAACTACGTCAGCGAGACGGATGCCTGTGCTGACATCGTTGTGCTTTATGCGGCGGTGCTCCCCGACCTATCGGGCAGGATTGAAGGTTGCGGGGAGTACCGTCTTTACAGCCTTGCTGAGCCCGAAGAGATCGGCACCGGTTCCGCGCTTGATTCGGTGACGCTGCTGAACCCGAATCTCAAACCTTTTGTGATTCCCGCAGACACCTATGGGCGGCTGACCCCGGAACCGGTCGTGACCCTGGCCGTAGACAAACTACTGGTTGCCGGCGCGGAAGTGCCGGAGGCGGTGGTGTATGACCTTTTGAGTGAGATTCTCCGCCTGAAACCGGCTCTGTCGGCAACGCACCCGGGGCTTTTTCACCAGCTCACCGATGACTTCGACATCTCCGGCGCCGCCTTTGTCATGCACCCGGGAGCGCTTGCCTACGTGCAACGTGATGAACCAGGCATCTACGAACGCTACTCCGGAATCGCGGAAGTGGTTGTAACACTGATGATCGGTCTGGTGTCCGGTATCTACGCCATTTTCAAGATCTACACCATCCGACAGAAAAACCGGATCGATGCCTTCTGCCAGCGAGCGCTTGACCTGCGCGACGACTGCGTGGCCGGCGGCAAGAATGCTGCCGCGACCATCGAAGCCTTAAAGGCGCTCCAGGACGAAGCCTATGACCTGATGATCCACGAGCGGCTGGCGGCTGATGAGAGCTTCCGTATCTTCGTTACCCTGAGCAATGATTTGATCGCCGATCTGTCCGGCGTGCCGCGAAGCGCTTCCACCTGAGTAAGCGCCGGTTGCTGCCATGTTGAAGCGAGCACAGCTGCGCGATGCGCCTTCCGGGGAGTGGCTCGACTTCCAGAGCCCGGAAGCCGTGCTGCTGGCCCGGTTGCCAGAAGAAGTGGGGCCGCTGCTTGAGCGCGTTGAGCAGTTCTGTCGCCAGGGCGGCTACGCGGCCGGTTATCTCGCCTACGAAGCTGCAGCGGCCTTCGATCGGGCCTTTCCCGTTGCGCCTGAGGCGGAGCACGGCACCGTGCCGCTGGCAGTGTTTGGCCTCTTTGCAGCACCGCAGCGCCGAACGCGACCCGAAGTTGCAAGGCAAGCGGGGGGGCGCTGGCGCCTCGAGGAGTCCTTCGACCGTTACCGCGACCAGATTGCGCGGCTGCGTCGGGAAATCGGCTGCGGCAACGTCTATCAGGTTAACTACACGGTTCGAGCTTCTGGCGCAGCTATGCAGGGGGATGCGCGGCTGGCGGCAGAGGCCGCTCGCGCACCTTTTGGGGCCTTTCTCGATCTGGGCTCGGCTTCGGTCATCTCCGCGTCGCCGGAACTGTTCTTCGAGCTCGAGGGTAGCAGGCTCCGGTCGATCCCCATGAAAGGCACCGCCGCGCGAGGGAAGAGCCCCCGCGGAGATGACGCCCAACGCCGCTGGCTGCAGGAGTCTCTGAAGAACCGCGCCGAGAATCTGATGATTACGGACATGGTTCGCAACGATCTCGGACGTGTGGCGCTGACCGGCACGGTGCGTACGGAAGATGTCTTTGCCGTGCGCGATTACGCGACGGTCTGGCAGATGACGTCCGAGGTTCGCGCACAGACCCGGGCAAGCCTTGGTGAGGTGTTTGCAGCCCTTTTTCCAGCGGCTTCCATTACCGGGGCACCGAAGCTCGCGAGCGCGGCCTTAATCCATGAGCTCGAAACCGGACCTCGAGGCATTTACACAGGATCCATCGGCTTTGTGGCGCCACACGCGCAGGGGTTTCGTGCGCAGTTCAACGTTGCCATACGAACCGCCTGGTTTGACCACACATCCGGCACCGGCAGCTATGGGGTAGGTGGCGGCATCGTCTGGGATTCGGAGGCGAGGGAAGAATACGCCGAGATTGCGACGAAGATGCAGGTGCTTTCCGACGTTACCCGTGTTGCGGCGGTTGGTGCTGAAACTGCGAAAGACAGGACCATCTATGAGATTGGCGATGAGATT
>JBCDDI010000264.1:0-5559 GCA_039180365.1 Pseudomonadota bacterium | reverse complement strand
GCTTTCGGGGTGATCAATATTCCGAGCAGTGTCTGGATCGACGAGGACGGCGTTATCGTCCGACCGGCAGAAGCCGCACCGGCTCCGCCCGGCGATCGCGCCGGACCAAATATGGACCTGCCGGCCGAACTGCCGCCGCGTTTTGCTGCGATGTTCACCGAGGCCATGCAGATCGAATCCAATCCAGAGGCCTATCACGCGGCCCTCGAAGACTGGGTGGAAAAAGGGGCTGCCAGCGAATTTGCGTTGACGCCGGAAGCGGTCGTCGAGCGATCCAGGCCTCGAAGCGCCGACGTTGCCCTGGGCCACGCCCACTTCGAGCTCGCCACGGCGCTCGAACAGGCAGGCAATCACGAAGCTGCCGTTGGCCACTTCCGCGAAGCACATCGCCTCGTGCCGGACAGCTGGACCTTCCGGCGCCAGGCCTGGTCGCTGGAACCGGGGGATGGTTCACCCATGACGCGTTTCTGGCAGGGCCCCCGGGACGACGACCCGGAAGCCTGGCCCTATGAAGGGGATTGGTTAAAGGACGTACGCGCCATCGGCGCCAGCAACTATTCGGAACCCTGGCAGCCCTGAGCTCGAACAGCCCTGAGCTCAAGCAGCCCTGAGCTGAAGCAGCCCTGAGCTGAAGCAGCCCGGAGCTAAAGAAGGAGCTGCTGCTGGCGGTCTGGAGCGTGCTGCGTCGCCTGCTGGCAGCGTGGGGCGGCAAGTTGCCGCCCCCGAACCCCTCCATTACCCTTTGAACCGTTTATAGCCAACCGTTCACAGCTACCCACGCATAGCTAGCAGAGAGGCGTTTTGCCATGGCCAGCAACGAGAGCATCCTCGACATCAAAACTCTGACCCCGCACATCGGCGCGGAGATCCACGGCGTAGACCTTTCAAAGCCGCTGGCCAACGATGAGTTTTCTGCGATCTACCAGGCCTGGCTTGACTGGAAAGTACTCGTATTCCGCGACCAGCATCTCGATCGCGAACAGCACAAAGCCTTCGGCCGCCGCTTCGGCAGCCTGCATACCCATCCCATGCAGCACAGCTACGGCGGCGATCCGGAGATCCTCACGGTAAAGACCACGGCGAAATCGGCTTATACGGCCGGCGACGGCTGGCACACGGACGTCACCTGCGACGAGATTCCGCCGCTCGGCTCCATGCTTTACGTCACCGAAACCCCTGAGGTTGGCGGTGGTGACACCCTGTTCGCAGACATGTATCTCGCCTATGAGCTGCTTTCAGACTCTATGAAAGACATGCTCGAAGGACTGACCGCCGTCCACGATGGCGCCCGGCCCTACCTTGGCAGCTACAAGGTGGCACCGCCCGAAGGCAACAAGTATCCACGCAACGAGCACCCGGTGATCGTCACCCATCCGGAAACCGGTAAGAAGCTGCTCTACGTGAACTCCGGCTTTACCACCCGCATCAAAGGCTTCGCTCCCTGGGAGAGCGACATGCTGCTCAACGGGCTGACGAACTTCATCTCCACAACGCCGCGGCTCACCTGCCGGGTCCAGTGGGCGCCGAACACTCTCGTGTTCTGGGACAATCGCTGTACCCAGCACCACGCGGTCTGGGACTACTACCCGCACTCCCGTTACGGCGAACGGGTATCCATCGTCGGCCAGGAACGACCGGCCGCTTGAAGCGGTGACAGCAGCAGCAAGGGACTTCACCGTTCCGATTGCCGGCCTCAAGGTCGGCCATGCGGAAAACCCAACCGTCCGCACCGGCACAACGGTTATCGTTCCGGACCAACCGGCCACGGCCAGCGTCCACGTGGTCGGCGGCTCCCCGGGAACCCGGGAGACTGATCTACTGAGTCCCATCCAGCAGGTCGAGCAGGTTGATGCGATTGTGCTTTCCGGCGGCTCCGCCTTCGGCCTCGATGCCGCAAGCGGAGCTCAGGCCTGGCTCGCTGAACACGGCCGCGGCTTTCCCGTCGGGGCGCTGCGGGTGCCGATCGTACCGGCGGCCATCCTTTTCGACCTGAACAACGGCGGCGAGAAGAATTGGGGGCGTTATCCGCCCTATCGGGAACTCGCCTATGAAGCCATGGAGCAGGCGGCAGACTCCGCTACCACCGGTGCCGCCGGCGCAGGGTTCGGCGCCACCACCGCCACAACCCCCGGCGGACTCGGCATGGCCGCTCAGAGCCTGGCAGACGGGGCAACCGTCTGCGCCCTCATGGCGGTAAACGCCGCAGGTTCTCCCTGCATCGGCTCCTCCCCCAACTACTGGGCAGCGCCCTTTGAAGTGGGCAACGAAGCGGGCGGCCTGGGTCTGCCCGATCCTTGGCCAGCCGATGCCGCTGACGTCGTGACCAAGGCGGGGCATTCGACGGCCGGTCTGAACACCACCATCGGCGTGGTCATGACCAATGCCGCCATCAGCAAAGTGGAAGCGAAGCAGATTGCGGTGATGGCCCACGATGGCTTTGCCCGGGCCCTTTATCCGGTGCATACGCCCGGTGATGGAGACCTGCTCTTTGTGTTGTCTACCGGAGCCCGGCCCCTCGACCGCGACGCGCTGTCGCTACTCAGTCTTGGGACCGCAGCCGCCAACGTCGTCGCTCGTGCCATCGCCCAGGGTGTGCACGCGGCCGGAGGCAGGACCTGAGCCAGCACTGCCTTCGCGGTGCCCGCTCAGAACGCCAGACGCTCCATGAAGTAACACAGACAGTCCTGCCGGACGACGTAGCTGTCCGTCGTGTACATCGCCGGCACAACCGACTCCTTCAGGAGAATGTCCCGGCCGTCGTGTTCGAAGTAGCTGCTGGTCACATCGCGATGATCGGTGTCGAGCACCTGCAGCACATCGTCGACGGCAAGCGCACTCGAGCCAAATACTGTGCCCCGCCCGAGCTCATGAAAGTTCACCGCTTCGACGCCGCCGGTCAGGACCAGCGGGAAATCATCGGAGGGGCCTTCGCCTTCAAAATGAAAGTTAACCCCGTCTTTAACATGCACGCGCACGCGCGTTCGAAACAGGCTGAAGAGTTCAGGTTTTGCTTCCGGAATGCTCTCCAGGTCCATGAGGCGGGCCAGATAATCAATCACCCGATCAACGCAGCGCGGATCAGCCACGGGACCGACCTCAAGGGCGACGGCCGGGCAGCGCCCTTCAAAGGTGCGGGTCAGCACCGTGTCAGGCTCTTCGACAAATACGGCCTTGTCGCTGAAGAGATAAGCGAGGCCCAGATTGTGCGCCTCAAGGTCCGTGACAACGCTGTAGAAAGGGTTGTGACCGGTGTTGTTGTGCAGGTCCACGGCGGCAACAAACGCTTCGTCGGCAATGGCCGCCTGTAACGCCGCCGCCAGCGCGCCACCTTCGCCCTGCGCATCACGCCAGATCCGGTTGAAGTCGGGCTGACCCGGAAGAGCACGCATGTCTTCTGCCGCCGCTGCCGTGTTGCCAATGAAAATGGTCAGGGCTCGCGGGAGGTCACCGCCGCGATCAGAGAGATAGCGCCTTAAACCATCCCAACCGCTGGTTTCGTTGCCATGGAGCAGCACGGAAACAAACAGCGCCGGCGAACGCTCACCCTCGAGGCGCAGCAGCGTTGGCCCGCCGAGGAATTCATGGAGCGCCTGCGCCGGGCAATCCAGCAGACCCCGAGGCATCTCGGTGAGGCTTCGCAGCGGCATATCAGAGCTTCCAGCTGTGTATGGGCGCGCCCGTATCCTGCTGCGCTCGGTATTCGCAGACGAGCTCATGGAGGTCACTACCGTGCAGATGCACCCAGCGCTTCTGCCAGGCAGCGCCGTTCTGTCCCGAGTCCACCCGTTCGGCAATCACGTTCAGATAGTCATCGATCTCCGCCAGGGGAATGCTCTCCGCTTCGAGGCCTCGACGGGCCATGGGGAGCAGTTCTTCCATGATCAGCTCGCGCATGCCGGTTTCAACAAGCTTGCCCGTCTGCACCCAGTTCACGCGAGCGTTCAGGCCATAGCGCGCAGCCGTGTAAAAGTTGTCCCGCGCCACAGAAAAAGGCAGCTCGGCCTCCGGCGGGGTTTCATTCAGCGAGAAGCCGCGCACAAGCCCAAAGTAAAAGGCGGCGTTGGCAATACAGTCTTTAATACTGGGACCGGCGGGAACAACCCGGTGCTCAATACGCAGGTGCACCTGGCCGTCGAAGTCGAAGCCGATAAGAGGCCGGTTCCAGCGCCAGAGAGTGCCGTTGTGAAAGCGCACGTGGCCAAACTTGCTCGGCGGGTCGTTGCGCACCGCTGGAATGAGAATCAGGTGTTCGCGCTGGTTCTCCTCGAAGATCTCCAGGAGCGAGTCATTGACGTAGCCGGACCCGAAGCTGACGCGTGAAGGATAACGATCGCCAACGTTAACCGCCTGCTCAAAGAGGGGAATACGGGTTTCATCCCAGAGCGTGTGGCCGAAGAGAAAGGGCGAGTTGGCGCTGGCAGCGACCATGGGCGCCGACGCAATGATCGAGGCGTTGAAGTCCCGCACGGAGCGCTCGGGTTTACACTGCAGGTGGATCTGGAAAGAGGTAGCCGCTGCTTCCAGCATCACGTCGTGGTGCGTCCTGGTCAGCTCCGCTTCGCCTTCGATTCTGAGCGTGAGCGGTTTACCGTCGCGGAGGGCCATTACCCGATCATTCAAGGAGTGGTAACGGACCATGCTCGACATGTACTCAGACGTCAGCAGCTCTTCTTTGACCGTAGGCAGAATCCCGATGGCCACCAGATGACAGCCGGTCTGCTCGGCCGCTTCACGGCAGGCACTCCAGGTAGCCGACAACTCGTCGTGAAGCCGGGAAAAGACCCGGCCGGTAAGCGCCGATGGGCTGCCGTTTAACTCCACATTGAACGCTGCGAGTTCCGGCACCACGAGGGGATTATCGAGGGCAGCCAGGTAGGCCTCGTTGTCCGCCACCGGATCCCCCTGCTCGTCCACGAGCCAGCCCTCAAGCTCAAAGCCCGCGACGTCGCCGCGGTCGCTGAACTCACCGGAGGTGAACTGCGCTTTGAGGAGACTGGTCTCCTCATCGAGGCGCGCCCGAAACTCGCTGAAGTCTTCCGCATCAAAATAGCGGCGTTCGATTTCGTCTCCCACGAGGTAAGAAAATTCCTGCCCGATCAAAGTGATAAGGGACTTTACAAAGAAGGCCCTGGAGTGTCATCTAACCGCAGCTGAGGACCCTCGCCAACCGCGGATTACGCGTAGCCGTGCTCAGCAGACGACCGTCGGCAGATCACGCTGACGAAGGAAAGCGCCAAACAGGCAGCAATCATCATCGATGACCAAGTATTCATGAATGAGGAGCAGACAGCTTCGCACAGCGCTGACAGCAATTTCTGGCTCCTGCGTCTGGTGCTCCCGGGGCGCTGGGGCCGCTGGCTCACTGGGGTCTGTACTTTCCTGCTTGTCCTGACGCTGTTCGTTCTCTTCGCCGGCCTTCTGGAACCTCCCGGCGATGACCGGATATCCACCGGCGTTGCCCTCTTCTTCTGCGTCATCCTCGCCTACGTGGCACCGGTGCATCACTACATCTGTGAACGGGCGGAGTTTGCCCTGGACCAGCTGGCTGCAACCCATGAG
>JBCDDI010000263.1:0-5630 GCA_039180365.1 Pseudomonadota bacterium | reverse complement strand
CTGCATGGAGTAGAGGGTGGCCTTCCAGACCCGAGTGAAGCCGGTATTACGTGGTTTGATCATCGCTTTCTGTCCGGGCACTGGCCGAGTCCGACCTGCGCGGTTGAGTGGTCAATGCCGAAAGCCTCGTTCAGCACCGTTTTGATGTTGGAACCCCTTCAAGGAGGATGTGCGTTGTTTCCTTAAGCACGCGCCAGGCGCTGCGGCCGAGGATAGCGGCAATCACCAGCGCCAGTAGAGGGTCCGCGTAGGCCCAGCCCGTGGTCCAGACAATGATCGCCGCCGAGATTGCGGCGACGGAGCCAAGCAGATCTCCAAGCACGTGCAGCGCCGCGCTGCGTACCGCAAGACTGTCCTGATGCCCGTGCAGCCACCGGTAGGCGATGAGATTGACGACAAGACCGACGGAAGCAACCGCGAGGGCCGGGAGTGGCAGCATGGTCTGCGGCTGCTGCAGGCGCCCCCAGGCTTCCGCGAGGATCCAGATGACCAGGGCAAGCAGCGTGACACCGTTGACGAAGGCGGCGAGCACTTCCGCGCGATGGTAGCGGTCCTTTTTCAGGCGCCTGGACAGGCGCACGGCATACCAGGAAAAAGCCAGGGCGCTCGCATCGAGGAACATATGGCCCGCATCGGCGAGCAGGGTCAGGCTGTTAGCGAGCAGACCGCCAACGACTTCCACGATCATGAAGGCGCCGATGAGGGCAAAGGCGCGACCGAGGACTCGCTCGTTGTCGCTCGCGTGATGGTGGCCGGCGCTGTGAGAATGGGCCAAGAGTTTTCCGTGCGGGGTGGAAGGAAGAGTATAGCGAGAGTCCCGAAGACCGGTTCGGGCTGCTCAGTCAGTCTCAGCTGAGGCGCTGACGGATTTCCGCAACCGCGTCGATACCGGCGGCATCGTCCTCGGCGATGGGCATGATGTTAAACAGCTCGCAGCCGGCGTCGCGGTAGCGGGCCAGAAAGTCCGCCACTTCCGCCGCTGTGCCGTAGGGGCTGTACTTTTCAAAGCGTTCAAAAGGTACGTGGTAAAAATTTTCCATGCCTTTCGCGAGCCTCGCCCGGGCGCGCTCGCGATTGTCGTCGATACCCACCCAGAGCTGCAGCCCGTGCTGCGTCGGTACCGGCCGTCCAAGCTCGGCGGCGCGGGCGTTGACCGTGGCCGTTGCCCGCTCGAAGCGTTCCGGTGACACCCAGACTGCAAGCCAGCCATCGCCGAAGCGCGCGGCGCGTTCGAGGGATGCATCAACGCGGCCGCCGATGAGCACCGGAATGGCAGGATCCGGCGCCGGATCGATGATGGCCCGCTCAAACTGAAAGAAGGTCCCGTTAAAAGAGAACGGTTCCCCGCTGGCGACTCCGGCCAGCACCTCCAGGCATTCGTCCGTGCGCCGGCCGCGGCTGGCCGGGTCGACGCCGCACATGGCGATCTCGTTGCGATCTTCGCCGCCAACGCCAACGCCGAGGAGCAGCTGACCCGGGGCAGACTCAGCGATGGTGGCGAGCTGCCGGGCCACCACCAGCGGGTGACGCAGCGCCAGGAGATAAACGCCCACCACAACCTTCAGCCTTTCGTCCTGCGCTGTCAGGGTCGCGGCGTTAATCAGGCCATCCATGCCCAGACCGTTGATGAAACTGACGTGGTCGGCGATGAAGACGTGGTTGATGCCCTGGTCAAGAATCCGGGCGATATGCTCGCGGCGGGTTTTCTGGGGCGCCCGGAGGATTCCCGGGGAAGCGATGGTGCCGATCAGCACAGCTCCGGACCGTCAGCGATCCCGGAGCCGCAGCTTCATCTGATAAGCCGCTTGCTTGCCGTCGTAGTAGCCCGGGATCAGCGCTTCTTCCTGATAGCCGAATTTCTGATAGAAGCGCCGCGCCGTGTGATTGTCGCTGCGTACCTGGAGTTCGATGTGTTCGCAGCCGGCCACGCGGGCGGATTTGTGCAGCCAGCGCAGGAGCTGGCTACCGATGTTGCGCCGGCGGATGTTCGGATGCACGGCGAGCAGGGTGAGCTGGGCTTTTTCCATGGCGCCGCCGAGCTCGAAGTCCATGACCGCAAAACCGCCGATAAAACGCACGCCACCCACGTCGAGCTCAGCGACGAGGACGACCGTTTCCGGGTGTCTGATCTTGCGGGCCAGCGCGCTCGGCTTCCAGCGCCAGTTCAGACCCTGCTCGATGTAATCCCGCGACATACGTGCCAGCAGCCGGGCGTCGTCCGGCCGGGCCAGTCTCAGTTCGCAGGTACCGATGGCAGTCATGGTCTGATTATTCCTCAATCGCAGCGTTCAAGAAAATCTGGACAGGGCGGGGCCGATAGGCTTACGAAATTGCCCAGTTCTCCCTGCAGATAGAGGTTTCCGGACCGGTCGCGAACGAAAACGGCGGTGATCGCCGGATCATCCGGGCGGCTGAAGCGCCCCTGGCCGTGCGGATTCAGCCGCGTGCGGCCCTCGCCGCGGTGCACCATGAGGTGGTCTTCATGAGCCTCGATGTGGATCCGGTCCCCCTCGCCGCGGCGCCAGGCCTCGGCGCCGAAGCGCGTGCTGGCCGGATAGTAGCTACCGGCGAAGGTGGCGAGCGCCGCTCTGGTCTGGGCATCACGGGCCGGTGTCGGGCCCGGATCTGACGGCAGATCAGCCGTCAGGGTGCTTTCGATCTCACGGCGGAAGGCGCCCATCAGCCGGGGGTTGTCCGTATTGATCACGACCAGATAAGCGCGGCCGTGCTTGCGCAGCAGCCCGTAGCGGGAGCGGTAGCCGTCCGCATCACCGCCGTGCCCGTCGAAACGCTGGCCGCGGGCAATCCACCCGTAGACGCCGGCACCGTAGCCGATCTCGAGGCCTGCGGCGCTGCCCAGGCTGCCGAGGGGTTTGAAGAAGCGTTCGAGGCGCTCAGCCGGGATCGCAGCTTTTCCGTCGACATAGCCGTCGTTCAGGAGCGCTGTGAGAAAGCGCGTCATTGCTGCCGTGGAGGCATTCAGCGCCCCGAAGGCGCGGTAGGTCATATGCCAGTAGGGAATCTCCGAAATGCCGTCGGCCTTGAAGCCGCCGGGCAGGCCGTCCACCGGTTCGAGGCTGGCGCCAGCCATGGCCAGGGGCGTGAAGACCGCTGCATCGAGATAGGCCTCGAAGGATCGGCCGCTTTCGGCCTCGATGACCGCTGCCATAAGCCCCGGTGGAGCGTTGGAATAGCTGTGCTGCAGCCCCGGCGGCCATTGCATGCGCCGGGCAGGGGCGAAGCGGTCCAGGGCGTCGCTCAGGCTGTAGGGTCGATTGTCGTTCCACTCGGCGCTCGACAGGTCCGTGAGGCCAGCTGTTAGCGCCAGCAGGTGGGCGACGGTCAGCGGTGCCGTTGCCGCCCAGGGATTGTCGTAATAGCGGTTCTTGAGAACGGCGTCCACGGGCGTTTCCAGGGTCAGCCGGCTTTCCTCCATGAGCGCGAGCGCCGCGAGCCCCGTGAAGGACTTTGTGATGGAGCCCCAGCGGAAGGGAGTGTCGAGGGTGGCGGAGCCGAAAGCGCGCTCGAGGACCGGCCGACCGCCGTCGAAAAGGACGAGGCTCATGGCCGGCACGTCGGCAGCGCTGCGTTTGCTGTCCAGGCGTTCGGCAAGGTCCAGCCAGCTTTCCGGCGCCGCGGCGCGAGCAGGAGGTTCACCAGCGACTGTGCCCTGTGCGTCAGCAGCAACGGCAGGGCCCCCTGCGAGAACCAGAATCAGCACCGCCAGAAAGGCACCGCTTACGAGGCCCATAGAAGAGCGGCGGAGGACGTCTCGGTTGCAAGCCCGAGGGTCCGGGTCGTTATGCCCGATCACTCAGAGCAGCCCCGCGTCAGCGAGTTCCACTTCAAGCACAGCCGCATCGCTAAACGTCAGGGTCCGGAAACCGACGGCGGCGGCGCTAGCGGTGTTCACCGGCGCATCATCGATCACCAGGATGGCTTCCGCCGGTTCCCCAAGGAGCACGGCCGCCTGTTCGTAAGCACGGGGATCCGGCTTCATCCGGCCGATGTCCGCTGAGAAGATGCGCGGCATGAAGGGTGCGAGCACGGCCGGCCAGAGCGCCTCGAGGCCTTCCCGGACCAGCTCCGAGTTGTTCGTGAACAGGGCGATGGGCGTTTTCTCCTTCAGTCGCAGGGCAATTTCCAGAACGGCTTCGTCGGGCCTGAAAGCAGAGACCCAGCCGTGGACAAATCGTTCCCGGGACAGACGCTGGCCAAGGAGGCGGTAGGCTTCGTCGAAGAGGCGCTTGCCCCGATAGCGGCCCGCGTCGCAGGCCTGACTGTAGCCGGAGGCCGAGAGCCGCTTCTGCACATCCTCGACGCTGAGCCCGGTCATAGCCGCCAACGCTTCCCAGCGGCGCTCGGGCTCATAGTGGAAAAGGACGCCGCCAAGATCGAACAGGATCGCGGATGGCAAAGGGTCTGCCACGATCAGAATCGGCGAAAGGCGAAGTGCAGTTTCCGGCGTTGGATCCGCCAGCCTTCGTCCGTCTTCTCGAAGCGGTCCTCGTAGTGGCCGATCGCGGCTGGTCCCTCGAAGGGAACGGGCTCACCGGTGAGGCTTTCCGGGCCGATATGCCGATAGAGCGTCAGGTAAGAGATGCCGCGGGCCTCCGTTGGGCTCAGCACGTCGATGAAGATATTCGTCAGCACGTGTCGGGAGCGGAGCTCATCGGGTCGGCTCAGCATGCGTGCGGCAATCGCTGCGCGGCCTTCGACCGGCTCGGTGGTATCGAGCACGCCTCCCTCGGTGAAAAGCTCCGGCACGGTGTCGTAGTCGCGAAAGTCCACGGCGCGTGCGTAGGCGATGGAGAGCGCTTCGCAGGCGCGGCGGATGGCGTCCAGATCAGCGCTCGTCAGAGCGGCGGAAGTGTCTGAGGCTTGGCTCGAGCTCATGGGTGTCCTTGCGGGCGGGGCTTACGTTAAGGTGTCGGGCTCGAAATCTTACCGTTTCCAGGAGGCACCATGGACAGAATGAGTCTCGAGATCGACGATGGCATCGCCGTTCTCAAGTTCAATCACCCCGAGGTCATGAACGCGATCGGCTCCCGCATGCTCGAAGACTTCTTCGAGGCGCTGGCGGAGTTGAAGCGGCCGGACAACGGCGCCCGCTGTCTGCTGCTCACCGGCGAGGGCCGGGGCTTCTGCGCCGGTGCCAATCTCCAGGACGAAGACCGGGGCGAACGGCGTGGCGGTGCCGGCGACGGTTTGAGAACGGCCTATCACCCGATCCTCATGCAGTTGAGGGATCTCGAGATGCCCATGGTTACCGCGGTGAATGGCGCGGCTGCCGGCGTCGGTATGAGTTTTGCCATGATGGGTGACATCGTTTGTGCATCGAAAGGGGCTTTCTTTCTGCAGGCCTTCGCGCGCATTGGACTGATTCCCGATGGTGGTGCGACCTATATGCTGCCGCGCCTGGTCGGCTGGGGCCGGGCCATGGAACTGTCGCTCCTCGCGGAGCGGCTGCCCGCAGAAACCGCTCAGGAGTGGGGTATCGTCAATCGCCTCTTCGAGGATAACGACGCGCTTCTGGATGGCGCCATGGGCATCGCCAGGCAGCTGGCGAACGGTCCGCGTTCCCTGACGCTCATCCGCAAGGCCTACTGGTCCACCTGGAGCAACGCCTT
>JBCDDI010000262.1:0-5642 GCA_039180365.1 Pseudomonadota bacterium | reverse complement strand
TTGGCAACTGCCATCACGTCCTGAATATCCGTAAAGGAGTGATAGTGCACGCCGGGTGGACGGTGATCGGACAGGCCGTGACCGGCGAAATCGAGAGCGACGAGGTTGAGTTCCGGCAGCAGCGGCGCCAGACGATCGAAGGTGGCGGCGTTGTCCAGCCAGCCATGCAGGGCAAGGGTGGGTTCCCCGGCGGGATCACCCCACCGCTTGGCGGTGATGCGGCGTCCGAAGACCTCGAAGACGGTTTCGTCTCCCTGTCGGATGCGTTCGCTCATGATTTTAGTCCATGGTCCGAAAAACGGGCCAGTTTACCGGCTTCCGCCCCCAGCTGCAGGCCGCCTGCTGCTGGGCAACTGGCGGCCCGCTCTCACGGGAATAGCGGCCACGGACAGATGATCCCCTTTACCAGGTGTCTCCCGGACTGGAGAGCCGGTTGCTCAGGTGGCGGAGAAACTCGGCCGGGCGCTGAGCGTTTCGTGCCACCGGCTCAGATTCGGCAGATCATCCGGCAGCTCCACCTTCACGGCCCGTCCGAAGTCGTAGGCGCAACAGAGCGTGATGTCGGCGATGCTCAGGCTGTCACCGGCGAGAAACTCGCTGTCCGCCAGATGTGCGTCGAAGAGGCGGATGCTGTCCGCCGCCACCTCCTGGCTGATAGCGCCCCACTCCTGGCTGACCTTTTCCCGATCTTTGAAGAAGCCCGTGAGGTTGCGGAAAGCCATGGCGACATTCATTAGGAAGCCGATTTCCGCGCGCCGATTCCACATCTCAACCTGAGCCTGGTTCAGCGTATCGGTCCCAAAGAGGGGTGGCTCCGGATTTGTGCCTTCGAAGTAGCGGCAGATCGCCACGGATTCGGCGATGCAGGTGCCATCGTCGAGTTCGAGGACGGGGATACGGCCGAAGGGGTTCTTCGCTTTGAAGGCCTCGCCGATGTTCTCACCGCCACGGAGGTCGACGGCTTCGCGCGGAAGCTCAATGCCTTTTTCGGCCATGAATATGTGCACCCGGCGAGCATTCGGGGTGCCCTGTGCTTCGAATAGTTTCATCGTCTCTCTCCTTATGGGTTTGGGAAAAGGTAGGTCCGTTAACCTACGAGCGGATTGATCGGCGACGCTGCAGGTGCCCCCGGCTTCACGCCGGGCAACCAGAGCGCGGCGTCGGCCCGGTGGTTCTGGTGCTGCGGTTCAAGCATGCGCATATCGGCGTCCATATAGATGATCGTAAACGCGGCGCGAGTATGTCGGGTGCTGTTGGCCCCGGCCCGATGGCAGGTCCAACCGCCGTGAAAGCTCACTTCACCGAGCTCGAAGGGTCGATCGTCGACGGGCAGACCCTCAACGGCAGCGCCTATCTCTCTTTCGCTGGCGTCTGAGATCGCGAGCTCGCCGGAGAGTTCTCGCGCCACCCGGTGTGACCCTTTTGCAAACGCGAGGGGGCCCATGGCCGCACTCACGGCCTGCAGGGGAATCCACGCGGTAACGGTGCGGTCGCTCGCCAGCGGCCAGTAGAACTGGTCGGCGTGCCAGGGAGTGTGTCCGCCACCCGCTTCTTTGTAGAGCGCCTGATCGTGATAGATGCGCACGGCTTGAACGCCGAGGAGCTCAGCGGCCAACCGGCCGAGACGACGGGCAAGCACAAGTCGGGCGATGAGCTCGTTGTCCCGCCAGAGGTTCATGCGCTGGGTGAAGGCCCGAGCGTAGGTGTCCCCGGCCCCTTCGTTTCCGCTTTCCACCGTGCGACTGCGAGGGCGGTCGTTGCTCTTCGCAAAGTGCTGCGCAAAGCCGGCGGCGACGCCCGGGCCGCAGTCGGCCTCCAGCCGGGCAAGGAACTGCTCAGGTGTCCAGCTGCGCACCGCCTTGGTGATCACCGGTTGCAGCAACCTGACCGCCTCCGGAGGCAGTGCGCAGGGCTGGCGCCAGTATCCATCGTGCGCAAAGGCGCTGACGGCTTCTTTGCCGAGCGCCATCGGTGTATCCAGTGCAGCCAGTGCATCCCCCATAGGGTGATCAGAGCACAGTGGCCGTCTGCTGGGAACCGGCACGCGAGAGGCTTGCCACGCTGCCTGGGTCTGCGACACTGCAGCTTCAAGGGCACCAGAGGTGCCGGGGAAGAGAGATGCTATGACCGAATTCGTGCGCACGACAGAAGAGAACTTCGCGGAGCTGCCGGGCTATCCCTACGCGCCGAACTACCATGGCTGGCAGGATCTGCGTATGCACTACCTCGACGAAGGCCCAAAGGACGGCCCCGTCATGTTGCTTCTGCACGGTATGCCGACCTGGTCCTTTCTCTATCGGGACATGATTCCTGGGCTGGTGGCGGCCGGCTACCGCTGCATCGCACCCGATCACATGGGCTTTGGCCGCTCAGACAAACCCACGGACATTCACTGGTACACGATCGCCCGACATACGGAGATCCTCACGTCACTCATCGTCGAGCTGGATCTCACGGGCATTACGCTGGTCTGCCAGGACTGGGGAGGACCCACGGGGCTCGCTCAGGCAGCCACGATGCCGGAGCGGTTTGATCGTCTCGTGATCATGAATACCTGGCTGCACCATCCGGAGTACGAGTACTCGGAGGCCATCCATAACTGGAATCGAAACTGGCATGAAGGCGGCCTGTTCTGCCGGTCGCAACCGGATCTGGGTCTGCTCCTGGTCCTGAGTTCCGGGCTGGCCGGCCCCGACGTGATCTTTCCTGCCTTAACGGAAGGCGTCGATCCTGGCTTTACGGGCGCGGCCGCGGACGTCTATCAGGGATTTGCCGCGCCTTTCAAAGGCCTGCCCGATGAAGGCTTCAATGGCGCGCGGCGCTTCCCGCTGTCCATCCCGCTCGACAGCTATCACAACGGTAATGCTGCAGCGCAGACCCTGCACTATCGAACCCTGTTGAACTGGGAAAAGTCCTGCCACTTCATCTGGGGCTGTACGGACGATGTCTTCACGGAAAGCTGGGGCCGCCAATGGGCGTCTCAGATGAACGCACGGTTCGATGCGCTGGACGATGCCGGACACTTTCCCCAGGCCACGCACGGGGAGCGGATCGTTGAGCTGATGCTGGAGGCACGGGATGGGCGCTAGGCGATCTTTCCTTGCGATGCTGGCGCTGCTCCTGGGCGGCGGCGTTGCTGCGAATGAGATTGGCCACGTAGACACGGAGTGGAAGATGATTGGTCCGGATCACAAGATCCGCATCGAAGGTTTTGATGACGAGAAGGTTGGGGGCGTGGCTTGTCATGTCAGTCGTGCCGTCACCGGTGGCATCTCCGGTGGGCTGGGCCTCGCGGAGGACACCTCGGATGCCTCAATTGCCTGTCGTCAGGTGGGCCCCATCGTCTTCAACGGCAAGCTCAAGTACGGCGAAGCCGTCTTCAAGGAGCGGCGCTCGATCATGTTCAAGAGTCTGCAGGTGGTACGCTTCTGTGACGAAGCCAGGAACACGCTCGTTTACCTGGTTTACAGTGACAAAGTGATTGAAGGGTCGCCCAAGAACAGTCTGTCTACGGTGCCGCTCGCGGCCTGGGACGGTGGGCCGCCCGCACCGCGCTGCGATGACGGGAAGTAAGGGCGTCAGCTTGACGCTGGAATCATTGGCGCCTCATTGCCGTTGCTGCGGCGAAAGGGGATGCGATAACTGCAAGCAATGACTGAGAGCGACGGAGGAGGGGAGCCATGATCGCTGGTGTAATTAAGAGTCGGGTCTTGAGCCAGGCAGAGAGCAAGACAGAGAACTGGGTAGCAGCGAGCGGAGCTGGGTTCAGGCAGCGCCATACGATGACCGGCCTCAAGCGCGGTCTGGCGATGCTGCTCCTCGGCATCCTTGCGGGGTGTTCGGAGACTGCGAGGGACCCTGCCCCGGAGTCTGAAGAGGCCGCGGCCGAGGCGGTACCCGCGCCAGTGGGATCCAGCCAGTCGGCCGACGAAGCCGGCACTGATGTGCTCACAGAAGCGGCGATTGTTGCCGCTCATCAGGCTGCCCTTGTCCTCGATGCCCATGCAGACGTAGAGATTCCCGGCAGTCCCTCCCGCTATGCGCTTCCCGATGGCACTTCACAGGTGGATCCGGCACTCATGCGCGAAGGCGGGGTTGATGCGGTGGTGTTATCGATTGCCGTTGGCCCCGGTCCGCGAGACGCCGAGGGTTATGCGGCGGCTCGTGCGACGGCGGAAGCGGAGCTCGAGGCCGTGCAGGGCCTTGCCCGGGATCCGGCGAACAACGCCGTGATTCCGCGCAGCCCTCAAGAGCTTGCGCAGGCGCATGCCGACGGGAAGCTGGCTTTTGTGCTCGGGCTGCAGAACGCGCTCATACTCGGCACGGATCCGGCAGCCGTGGATGAGTTTTTTGCCGAAGGCGTTCGCGTTTTTGCGCTCACGCACATGGGTCACAATGACTTCGCCGATTCGTCCAGGCCGCTATTTATAGCCGAGACCGGTGAACATGAGCCTGCGGCGGAGCACGGCGGCCTCTCCGCCCTCGGTATCGCGGCACTCGAACGCGTAAACGCGCTTGGCGGCATTATCGATATCTCCCAGCTGTCTCGGGACGCTGCCCTCGACGTGATGGCCCGCTCTACGGCGCCGGTGATCGCCAGCCATTCAAATGTGCAGGCGCTGTCTAATGTGAGCCGCAATCTCTCTGATGAAGAGCTCGATCGTTTGCAGGAAATCGGTGGCGTGGTGCACGTGGCCCCGTTCAGAGGCTACCTGTTCGACTCCAGTGACAAGGCGCTCGATGCTGCGATTCGTGCGGCGCGTCGGAAAGCCGGCGTTAAGGAAGACTATCTCTATCCTTTTGAGCTTTACTGGGAAATCGATGACCCTGAAGCGCAGGCGGCCTTCCTGGGTGCCGTCAGCGGCCTGCTCGGTCCCGGCCGTCTCGAGGACATGCTCGACCACATCGACTATGTGGCGGAACGCATCGGCGTTGAGCACGTTGGCATCGGCACGGACTTCAATCACGGCAGCGGGGTTGAGGGCTTCAGCCATGCCGGGGATGCTTTGAACGTCACGCGCGGCCTGATGCAGCGCGGCTCCAGCGCTGAGGATGTGGCAGCAATCTGGGGTGGAAACTTCCTGCGGGTCTGGGAGGCGGCCGAGCGTCAGGCAGCTGCATCGGCAGCGGAGCGCGCTAGCGCCGACTGAATCTCGATCGCGCGCGCCGGTGCTAGCGCGCGCGTCTGGCGCTAATCGAAAATGAAGGGCTCAAGACTCTCCTGAGCCCGTCGGCGCCACTTGTGCCAGTAGCCGCCACCGTAATAGGCGAGGCTGCCGGGCTCCGCATCACCGTGGCCGTTGTAGTAGGAAATGCAGTCGCGCAGCGGGGCGGTGGCGACGTCCGCAGCAGCACAGTGTTCCGCATAGGCCGCCTCCGGTGCGGCCTCCACGTCTACTTTTTCATAGCCGCGGTCGCGCATGGTTTCCAGCATCCAGACGATATAGTCCGCATGGGTGTCGATGGCATCCGTGAAGTTGAAGCTGCCACCGCCGCCCTGAGGGCCTGAGACGATGAACAGATTCGGAAAGCCGTGGCTGTGGATGCCGAGGAAAGTACGCGTACCGTCCTGCTGCCAGCGATCGTGGAGGCCGACGCCGCCGCGACCGCGGATCATGTTGAAGGTGGACGTCGCCATCCAC
>JBCDDI010000261.1:0-5651 GCA_039180365.1 Pseudomonadota bacterium | reverse complement strand
CTACACCCTGAAACAGAAGCGATCCGAAGAGCCCCTTGGTCCCGGAGAGGCTGCGCTCCTGCAAGGACTCTTTGCCGGCGGTATGACCCTGGTGCTTGAGGACGAGAACCATCAGCGCATTTGGGAAGCACAAGCGGCACACCAGAAAGCCTTGAAGCGCCATTACCAGCGGATCTACTTCAAGAACAATGCTGAATGGCTGCTGCCGACGGTCCTCGGGTCGGGTTTTGCATTCCTTGCAATCGCTGCCTCGGGCTTAATGACGTTCATGGCCGTGATCGTCTTTGTCCTTAACGCCCTCCTGCAGGTCACGGCGCTTAGGCTGATGAGGTCACCGACGCGCCGCGGTCGCTCGCTTATGGACAAACTCGATGGCTTTGAGCTCTACCTCAGTGTCGCAGAGAAAGACGACCTGGATATCCGCCACCCGCCGGAGCTCACGCCTCAGCTGTTTGAGCGCTATCTCCCCTTTGCCATCGCCCTTGGCGTTGCCACGGAGTGGGCGGGGCAGTTTGCGGCAGTGCTGTCCAGGATGAGTGCGGGAGAGCGCTCAGGCTACGCGCCGCACTGGTACCGCGGTGACTTTCATCCCCATCGCCTCAATCACTTTGTCAGTGACGTCGGCTCGGGCTTTTCCTCGGCCATCTCCAGCGCGTCAACACCTCCGGGATCCTCCTCAGGTTCAGGGGGCTTTTCCGGTGGCGGCGGTGGCGGCGGCGGTGGCGGCGGCTGGTAGGCCCTCGTCCCTGCTCGGATGTCTCATGTTAAGGCGGCTGTCAGTCGAGCGGCTGATAGATGCGCGTGCGCAGCTCGGTCGGGTTGGCAACCTCCGTGGGATCGTTCTCATAGACGTCCCAGCCGCCCTGGCTGTGTGACCGGCCCCGTTCACCGCACCAGGCGAACAGGGCATCCCAGGCTGTGCCTACTTCCTGATAAGGGCCGAGAAAGAGGGTGGTGGCCGTGGGTCCTCCGGGGAGTTCTGTGGCGATGATCTCGTCGGTTCCCGGCAGGGCTTCAGCGACCGGGACACCGGCCGCGATGTGCCACTCATCACTCATAGACAGATAGCGCAGAAAGGGCATGCCGCTCATGTCGCCACCCTGGGCGGCCACATAACCGTGCACCGTTGGCAGCAGCTCAGCCAATGCCTCACCGAGACCCTCCGGTGCAACCTTGGCTTCCATAATGAGTACGGGTTGTGGCTTCAAATCGACCACTTCTATGGAATAGCTCATTTGTTTTCTCCTCTCCCTGCGCCGATTGTGCGGCCACGGCGCTTGCGCAGCAAACGGGCCCCGGAAAGGCTTTGTACCCTGTGTCACCCTGGCGCAAAATGGTAGGTGGCATGGGTCTTAGGGGAGACTCGATATGGCGGAACCTACGTGCGCTGAACCGAAAGGCGCTGAACCGACAGCTGCGAAAAAGGCGGGCGCTGCGGGCGCACTTTCTGCGGAGCAACACGCGGCCGCGATGGCCGATTATCTCGAAGACGGCCGAGCCCGAGCGCTGGCCCTCGGGAACCGCGGGCCGCTTCGCTTCACTGACTCTCGCCGACTGCACCCGGAGATCCTTGAGGCGTACTGGGCGCAGGGCTTTTATGTCTTTGAAGACGTTCTTGAAGCCCGGGAGCTTGCCGAGCTCCGCGCGGGCATAGAGCAACTGTTCGAACGGGCACCAGCCAGCCCCGGTGCTATGGTCGATGCTGCCGGCCGGCCACCCCTCGGTCACGACATCACGCGCGATACCTATCTCTGGGTGCGGCCCCTCGCGGACCCCGTAGGCGGCACTTCCGCGAACGGCGGCCGGCATCCGTCGAAGATGTCCGAGCCGGTACCCGCCGCTGATGCGCCGGATAAAGTCATCTACATGATGTTCAACATGTGTGAAACCACTGATGCGGGGCTGCGCCTCTATGGCCACCCGGGCCTGCTGGCTGTGGCGGAAGCCATTAACGGCCCTGACTTCACCCCCTACAACGATGCAATCTTCGTTAAACAGCCGGGGTTAGGCGCGTCCGTCGCCTGGCATCAGGATGGTCTCACCCACTGGGATGCACCGGACTGGGACGAAGGGATCCACGGCTTTAACTTTCAAGTGCAGCTCTATGACTGCACGCCGGCGAATTGCCTCTGGGTGGTCCCCGGCACCCACAAACTCGGTCGCGTCGATATCAAGGCACTGGTGGCAGCCAACGGTGGTTCCGATCGTCTCCCGGACGCGGTGCCTCTCTTCTGCGATGCGGGTGGTGTGACCATCGTCAATCGCCAGGCATTACATGGTTCCTTTGCTAACACCTCCGAGCAGCTGCGTGTTTCCCTGACTTTCGGTTTTCATCGTCGCGCGGCAGTCCTCGGACAGCGTGGGGCGATTGTCGTCAGCAGCGACCACGTCTATGACGAAGCGCGCATCTTCGAAAGGTCCAGCGTGATCGCCACGGCCATTGATGCACGGGCCCGGCACTTTCTGGACGAAGTGCCATACCAGTACGCACCCTTCGCAGGACTCATGGACCAGTACCGTTGGGACGAGTCCGCCCGGGAACGCCTGCACAACTACAGTCAGCTGGACATCGGCATCTGAGGGTGCCTTTTCCGAACTAGAAAGGGGAAAACGCCATGGGTCGATGGATGAAGATCGGCGCTATCGTTGTTGCCGTGCTGCTCGTCGCCGGTGTGGGCGTCTGGTTCGGTATCAACCAGGCCCTCCAGACGGATCCTTTCATGTCGAGTTACGCGGACAACTGCGCGGTCTGCCACGGCGAGCAGTTTGAGGGGTCCGCTCAGGGTCCGGCCCTGGTCGGTAACGAGTTGTTGCACGGCGACAGCGTTGCCGAGATCGCCCAGAGTATCGGTAACGGGTTCCCAGAGCGGGGCATGCCCGGCTGGTCCGGCGTTTTCGATGAGGGACAGATTAAAAGCCTCGCCATTCTCGTTGCCGAGCGTCGGGTGGATCGGCTTTTTACGGACTTCAATACCGAGAAACCCCTCGAGATTCCAACAACGCCCATGCAGACGGAGCTGGCGGATTTTTATCTTGAGGTGGTGGCCAGTGACCTTGCTCCGAAGGCGTTCTCCATCGCCGCGTTGCCGGACGGCAGTCTGCTGGTGACCGAGAAGCTCGAAGGGTTATCCATCATCAGCCCCGACGGTGAACGCTCAGAACCTATCCTCGGTACCCCGGCGACCGGCACCAGCGGCGTGCGGCTTTCCGGCCTCGACTACGGGATCGGCTGGATGCTGGATGTGGCGCCGCATCCCGATTACGCCGAGAACGGCTGGGTTTATCTGGTGCATATGCATCTCTGCGAGTCCTGCGACGAGGTTGCCGAAGGGGTCTGGGGTCGGTCCATGACTCGACTGATTCGAGGCCGGATCAAAGACGGCGAGTGGCGTGATGAGGAGGTCGTCTGGAGCGTGCCGGACCGCTTTTACTCCAGTGTCCCGGATCTTGGCGCCGGCGGTCGTCTGGCCTTCGACCCTGCCGGCTACGTGTATCTCAGCGTCGGCATCAAGGGTGGCTATTTCCAGGGAATCCAGGATCTCAGCACCCCCTATGGAAAGATCCATCGAGTGCACGACGATGGCCGCATCCCCGAAGACAATCCCTATGTGAACACCGATGGCGCCATGGCGAGCATCTGGACCTACGGGCATCGCAGTCCCCAGGGCCTTGAGTACGAACCGGAGTCGGACTCCCTCTGGGGGACGGAGATGGGCCCCAGGGGCGGGGATGAGGTAAACCTGCTGAAACCGGGGCGAAACTACGGCTGGCCCCTGACTTCCCTTGGGGTCGACTACGACGGTACGCCGGTGGAGTACTGGAAGGACCTCGGCATCGAGTTCGATCTTGAAGACATTACTCAGCCGGTCGTCGATCTCACGCCGTCTCCGGCGGTGTCGAGCTTTGTGATTTATCAGGGGGACGCCTTTCCCGGGTGGCAGGGTGATTTCCTGGTGGGCTCTCTGAAAGCGACGGAGCTCTACCGCTTCAGGATCGAGGAAGGGGTGCTTGTCGAGCAGGAAGTGCTGCTTCGTGACCTGGCGCGGATACGGGATGTGGAGGTTGAGGCGAACGGCATCGTGTACCTGCTCCTCGAACATGACAGCGGCTCGCAGATTGTTCGACTCCTGCCGGACGCACCGGCGGTTGCCGCTTTGTGAAGGCCGCCGTTTACATCGCCGCCAGTATTGACGGGTACATCGCGGACAGCGACGGCGGCGTTGAGTGGCTCGACTGCGTGCCGACGCCGGAAGGCGACGATCTGGGATTTTTTGATTTCATGGCCGGTATCGATGCGCTGGTGATGGGGAGACTCAGCTACGAGACGGTGCTCGGCTTCGGCCAGTGGTTTTACAACCGCCCGGTGTATGTCTGGAGCAGTCGCGAGATCGAGATTCCTCCGGAGCTCAAGGACAAAGTGTTCCCCGTCGGCGGAACCGTTGCCGAGGTGTGCGACACCCTTGGCCGGGACGGGCACGCCAGTCTTTATATCGACGGAGGCCTTACGGTGCAGAGTTTCCTCGCGGAGGATGCCGTTGATGAGCTGATCATCACCCGGATACCCATGGTGCTCGGTGGCGGGGTGCCGCTCTTTGGCGGCCTGGAAGCGCCGCTCCGCTTCCGGCACGTCGGCACCGAGGTGCTTGCCGGCGAACTCGTGAAATCCCGCTACCTCCGCGAGCGCTGAACCGCCGGCGTGGGCTTTCTCAATCGGAACACGGGCATTCTCTGTTTTGCCCAATGCATGTTTGTGACCGGTACGGTGCTCCTTGTCACCCTGGGCGGTATTGTCGGCAGCGAGCTTGCCCCATCGGCGGTGCTGACAACTTTGCCGATGTCGCTGATGGTTGTAGGCACAGCGCTCGCCACCGTACCTGCGAGCCTGCTCATGCAGCGCTTCGGACGCCGGCTTGGCTTTGCCGGGGCGGCTCTGGCTGGAGTCCTTGCCTGCGGTCTCGGTGTGCTGGCCCTGGCCCTTGCCAGCTTCCTGCTCTTTTCCGTCGTTGCCGCGTGTATCGGGATGACGATTGCGTTCAGCCAGCAGTTTCGCTTTGCGGCGGCAGAAAGCGTCTCCAGCGCAGACGTTGGCCCGGCAGTGTCTTTTATTCTAGTTGGCTCTATCGGTGGCGCGCTGCTTGGGCCTGAGCTTGCCTGGCGAAGTCCCACCTGGACCCCGGAATCACCTTATGCGGGCGCCTTTACCGTCGGTGCGGCCTGTTATCTGCTGGCGGCCCTGGCGCTTGCCGCTTTCCGGCCCGCAGCGCAGCCGACGGCAGGCTTGGATGCGAGTGAACCACCTCGTGCGCTCCTTGAAATCGTTCGCCAGCCGGCGGTGATCGCGGCCATTGTCGCCGGCGTTGTTGGTCAGGGTGTGATGACCTTTGTCATGACCGCAACGCCGGTGAGCATGCACGTGGTAGACGGCCACAGCCTCGAAGCTACGGCGTCGGTGATTCGTGGCCACGTGTTGGCCATGTACGTGCCGTCGCTCTTCTCCGGTTTATTGATTGCCCGCCTGGGCGTTCGCATTGTCATGAGTCTCGGTATTGCGGCTTGTGCGGCAACACTGCTTCTCGGTCTCCAGGGCCATGAATACCTGCACTACTGGGGCGCCCTCGTGCTGCTCGGCGTCGGCTGGAACTTTCTTTTTG
>JBCDDI010000260.1:0-5697 GCA_039180365.1 Pseudomonadota bacterium | reverse complement strand
TCGGCTTCAATAAGCGCTTCGACTTTATCCATGGCGGCGAAGGTCTGCTCAGCGTTGTAGTTAAAGGTTGGCGCACGACGGAGCTCGCGGCTCTTCCGGAAGTGATAAAGGTCGCCGGAGAGCACCAGGTTGCCAAGGTTCTCCAGGCGCAGAAACAGCACCTGATGGCCCGGCGTATGCCCGGGCGCCGAGACGAGGATGACGCTCCCGTCGCCGAAAACATCATGATCCCCGTTTAACACTTCCCGTTCGTTCTCGGCGATCCCCATGTACAGATCAGCCTGAAAGAACGGATTGTTGCCGGAGATAAAAGCCGACTGAAACTCAGCGTTCTGGATCAGAAACTTGGACGCTGTGAAGGCGTTGGCCGCTCCGACATGATCGTAGTGCATGTGGGAGAAGGCGATGAGGTCGATGTCTGCGGGCGTCAGCTCCATGGCCGCAAGCTGATCGATGAGAGACACCTCGTACTGATGATAGATGCCCGGCTCTGCCTCATCGACGATTCGACCCTGGCCAGCCATGGCGAGCGGCAGGCCGCCGTCCCAGAGCATACGGCCCTTCGGATGCTCCACGAGATAGCAGGGGACAAACAGTTCGCGTACCGGCGTCTCCTCGTTGGAGACGTTAAAGGGACTGACGTCGTCGGCGCCAATCACCCCGCAGTCGAAGACATAGAGTTTCAGGCTTGCATTAGCGGTCGCAGAAATCAGCGTTGCAGCAAGCACCAGGGCCAGCGCGGCGCTTCTTTTTATGAGCATGACCATGAGCATGAGCATGACGATCCTCCCGCCGGAAAGCAGGGAGACTAGCTGAAGACCGCGTAGATGCCCAGTTGAACGACCACCAGCACAAGCGCCCACCAGCGAATGTCCCGCCAGGCAGACTGGTCCGGCGCATCGCTCATAAACACCCGACGCGGAACAAGAAAGCAGGCTGCCGCGATGAGCACAAAAAGCACCAGGGTGATGGCGTTTGCCCACCAGACAGGGAGGGTGCTGAGCCACTCAGCCATCGGCGGGTTCTCTATTACTGTTGTTGCCATCAACAGCGCCATCGCGGGTGCTGGCCGCCTGACCCCAGACCGCGTTCCGGCGATACACGAGAGGCTCGAGCACGTCGTCTGCCTGCCGCTCCGTGAAGTAGCTCGTTATCCAGAGCGCCGCCAGGGCGTAGCAGAAACTCAGGAAGGCGACGTAGAGCATGTTCATGCCGCCGGCCATGAGCGCGCCGGAGAGGGCCACGCCGCTTACCAGGGTGAAAAGGCCGGCGTTGGGTGTCACGTGGCGGGTGAAGGCCCCAAGCACCAGCAGGGCGAGCATGGGCCCCTGAAAGAGTGACAGCAGTGACTGAATGAACACGTAGATGCCGCCCATTTCGCCAATGAAGGGCGCGAAGGCCATACCGCCGAGGAGGATCAGCAGGGTGAGCAGTCGGCCGACCCGCAGATCGGCCACCGGGTCAACTTTCCGGATGAGCACGCCGCGGATATCGCGAGTGATCATGAGGGCCGTGGAGTTGATAGAACTGTCGATGGACGACTGCAGAGCGGCAATGATGGCAACGAACATGAGGCCTGAGAGGCCCGGCGGCAGCACGTTCTTCACCACCCAGGGCAATGCCATGTCCGGGTATTCGATGTCCGCATGCATGACGAGGGCGAGAAGTCCGGGGAAGACGATCAGCAACGGCACGAAGGTTTTGGCGAAGGCGGCAAACATCATCGACGCGCTCGCGTCCCACTGGCTGCGAGCGCCGAGCGTGCGCTGGAGAATCGCCTGACCGCCGACCCAGTAAGCGGGAGACAGCACGATCGCAAGGCCAAGAATTACCCCTGGCCAGGGAAAGTCCGGGTTGTCTGCCGGGAGATAGGCCTGCAGGTGTGTCGGATTCTCTTCGATGAGCGTTTTCGAGAAGGCGGCTGCACCGCCGGCGTCGCTGATGCCGATGGCGACGATGGCGACACCACCGAGGAACATGATCACCACCTGCAGGGCGTCTGTGAAGGCAACGGCTGCGAGTCCGCCGGAGATGCTGTAGAGACCCACCACCGTGCCGGTAACAATGATGCCCACCCAGATGGGCCAGTCGAGATAACTCTGCAGAGTGAGCGCAATTGCCCAGAGCGAAACGCCAATGGCGAAGGTGGCAAAGATGCTGGCGATGAGTGCGGCGAGCACCCGCACCGGCTGGTTGTAACGCAGGCCAAGGTATTCCGGAATGGAGTAGACGCCGGCACGCCAGTAGAGAGGAATGAAAACCAGAGAGGCGAGGATCATGGCCGGGATGGCGCCGATCCACTCAAAGTTCGCTTGCGCGATACCGGAGTTGTAGGCACCGCCGGAGGCGCCGACGTAGCCGTTGGCGCTGACGTTTGTGCCGATGATCGACAGACCGATGATGACCCAGGTGAGCGAACGGCCGGCGAGAAAGTAGTCTTTAGCATCATGCACGCGCTGGCTTAAGCGGAAGCCCATAAAGACGATGGCCGCGAGGTACGCGACGATGATGCTCAGATCCAGCGGGTGCACGGGGTGCTTGGTTCTTGTTCTCTCTCCCGGCAGGCAGTGTACGTAAAAAAAGAGCGCCGCGGGGGCGCTCGAAGACCTGGGGGGTCTAATTAGAGATCGGTCGCCGGCTCAGACAGCTGCCACGGTCAGAGACATGGCATCGGCCGCGACCACGCGAACCCGGGTACCGCCGGCGAGCGCAACGTCCGTTTGCACGCGCCAGAAGGTATCGCCGATCTGCACACGACCTGCGCCTTTGGGCAGCGCTTCAGTCAGGTTGAACTCGGTGCCCACCATGGCCTCGGCCCGTTGGTTCAGCTCGTCCGGCACGGCTTCCTGCTCGCTGCGGAACACCTTCAGATAGAGATAGCTCGCAACCACTGCCGTTACCGCGAAGAGCGTGAGCTCGGCGGCGATGCCCAGACCGGGCAGCAGCAGGGACAGCAGTCCCACCACCAGCGCGGCAGCGGCCGTGCCGAGCAGGAATCCGCCGGCGCCCAGGGCTTCTGCAGCAAAGAGCAGGATCCCGAGGGCCAGCCAGTGATAGCCGCTGATTTCCGTCAACCATTCCATAGTCAGTCTCCTTCTATGGCGTCAATGGCGCCAAGGTTGCTGGCGCCGCCGTCAGGCGGAGGCACCGAGCCGGGCCTGTTGGTTTGCTTCCGAGCGATGACCCAGGGCTTCCTGAGCGATTTCGATGATGCCGGCCACGCTGCCGATCACGGAGCTCGCCTCCAGCGGGATCATCATCACCTTGTTGTTGTCCGACTCGGCCAGTTTGCCGAGGGCATCGACGTACTTCTGGGCAACGAAGTAGTTAATCGCACGACCGTCACCGTTGGCGATGGCTTCGGACACCATGGACGTGGCGTTGGCCTCCGCCTCTGCAAGCCGTTCCCGGGCTTCTGCCTCGCGGCGGGCAGCTTCCAGCTCACCTTCGGCCTTCAGTACCTGCGCTTCCTTCGCACCCTGGGCGACAGCAATGGCGGCTTCCCGCTCACCTTCCGCGTCGAGGATGGCGGCGCGCTTGTCCCGCTCGGCCTTCATCTGCCGAGCCATGGCTTCCACCAGGTCATGGGGCGGCGAGATGTCGCGGATCTCAACGCGAGTGACTTTCACCCCCCAGGGGTCCGTCGCTTCATCCACTTTGGCCAACAGCGAGGAGTTGATCTTGTCGCGGT
Source organism: Pseudomonadota bacterium (assembly GCA_039180365.1). Classification (GTDB taxonomy): domain Bacteria; phylum Pseudomonadota; class Gammaproteobacteria; order Pseudomonadales; family Azotimanducaceae; genus SZUA-309. The sequence goes on along the minus strand of JBCDDI010000260.1, from coordinate 2,006 downwards.
TCGAGAGCATCTCGTCGAGCTCCATAGAGCCGAGCACGGCCCGGATATTGGTCATCACCAGGTTCTGCATGGCCCGGGTGAGATCGTTCACCTCGTAAGAGGCGCGCACCGGATCGAGGATCTGGTAAAAGCAGACCGCGTCCGTCACCACCTGAGCGTTGTCCTCGGAGATCACTTCCTGGGGCGGAATATCGAGCACCTGCTCCATCATGTTCTGCCGGTGGCCGATACGATCGACGAAGGGAATGATCAGATGCAGACCCGGAGTCAGGGTCTTCATGTAGCGACCGAACCGATGCACGGTCCAGTTAAAGCCCTGCGGCACCATCTTTATCCCTGAAAGAACGGTCACCACCGCAAGGAGTACCAGTAGCACAGATATTACGGTGCTTCCGTCAAACATAGCTTTCTCCCGTCAACTATAAATAACATTTGTCTCAAATCAGAGACGTTGCGAAGTGTAACGTTTGGGACTGGAAAATCAACATATGTCTCGTATAATCCACTTTTAGTCCATTTTCGTGACGCCAGCGGCGGATTTGAACGCCGCGGCGACTGATAACGTCAAATTTAGTGACGAACTCACTGAAGTAAGGAGGTGCTCGTGGCCCACAAGCTCTTCGATTCCCCGCCGATGCGGGAGACCATTCGCCGCCTGATCCGCTCGCGGATGGCCTATCGCGGCTATGAATACAAAGACCTGGTCCGGCGCCTTGCCGAGCTGGGGGTGGAGCAATCTGAGAGCAATCTGCGCTCGAAGGTGAACAATGGCTCTCTCGGCGCGCAGCTCTTCGTCTATATCCTGCTCGCTCTTGATCAGCGGAGTCTGGAAATGAGCCAGGTCGAAGAGATCCTCACGGAGCTTCAGGCGGGTGATGCGGAGGCAGCAGCAACATGAGTCTGAAAGTCATCGGCGCGGGTTACGGGCGCAACGGCACCCTGTCCCTGAAGCATGCCCTGGAGCAGCTCGGTTTCTCGAAGTGCTACCACATGATGGAGGTGAATCAGGACCGGGAAGAGGATGTGGCCTGGTTGAAGCTGGCCCAGGGCGGCGAGGTCGACTTCGATAAGCTCTTTGAGGGCTATCAGGCCTCTGTGGACTGGCCGTCGTGCAACTTCTGGCGCGAGCAGCTTGCCTGGTCGCCGGAGGCCAAGGTGATCCTCTCAGAACGGGATCCGGAGAAATGGTACGCGAGCATCATGAACACCATTTATCCCATGTCGGTGGCGGCGAAGAAGATCGAGGATCCGCTCATGCAGCGTCGCTCGGAGATGGTCTTCGAGGTGATCTGGGATGGACTTTTTGACGGCCGCCTCGACGACAAAGACCACGTGATCGACGTGTACCTAAAGCACAATCAGGCCGTTAAAGACGAACTGCCGCCGGAGAAGCTGCTGGTGTTTGAGGCGAGTCAGGGCTGGGCGCCGCTCTGCGAGTTTCTTGAGGTGCCGATTCCCGATGAGCCCTATCCGCGGGTTAACACAACGGAAGACTTCAACACCATGATGGCGTCCCGCCGGGCGGAACGGGCGCGGGATCAGGACGGCGACTGAAGGGGCGCGGCGCCAGCGGCCCGCTGAAGGTGCCCCATGCGCTTCAGCCGGTGGCCCTTGGAAATCAGCAGTCGCCGCCGTCCATCTCTGCGCAACATTCTTCGGTCAAATAGGCGATAAGACTCTGCATGGTGGCAAAGCGAGCCGTGCAGCGGAGCACCCGGCCCTCCCGAGCCTGCGCCAGTAGACCAGCGCTTATCAGGTGGCTGACGTGATGGGAGAGCGTTGAACCCGGTATCTGCAATCGCTCCCGGAGTTCGCCAACGGCGAGCCCGCCGGGACCGGCGCGGACCAGCGTGCGAAACAGCTTCAATCGCGTTTCATTGCCGAGACTCTCCAGAGCCGCGGCGGCGTCAGTCAGTTCCATGGCGTTGTGCACCAGCCTCGCGCAGTTTGCCGCGGTTGCTGCCTGTCGTTGCTCTTGTTGTGTTCATCGTTCTCACTTATTACAC
>JBCDDI010000259.1:0-5705 GCA_039180365.1 Pseudomonadota bacterium | reverse complement strand
TGGATGGCGAGGCGGTGCAGACGGCCGGCTACCTCACCGATGAACACACTGACTACGCCGTTGAGTTCATTGGTTGGGAGCGGGACAAACCCTTTCTGCTTTATCTGTCTCACAAAGCAGTCCACGCCCCCTTCACCCCGGCTGAGCGGCATCGGGCGAGCTATGCCGATGCGAATTATTCCTACCCCGAAACCATGGCCGACAGTGCCGACACGTACGCGGGTAAACCCGCCTGGGTGAAGGCGCAGCGCGACAGCTGGCACGGGGTGGACGGTATGTATGCCGGTAGCGTCGACTTTGATCAGTTTGTCCGTGACTACGCGGAAACGCTCCGCGCCGTGGATGACTCCGTGGGCCGGGTGGTGACGGCGCTGGACGCCGCTGGCGTGCTGGAGGAAACGCTCATCGTCTTCACTTCCGACAACGGCTTTCAGTTCGGCGAGCACGGTCTCATCGATAAGCGCACCATGTACGAGGCGTCCATCCGGGTGCCGCTGATCGTGCGCGGCCCCGGTGCCCCAGGCGGCGAACGGCGTGCGCAGATGGTCCTGAACGTCGATTTTGCGCCGACGTTCATGGCGCTGGCAGGGGCTGCTGTGCCCGCTGGCGTGCAGGGCGCGTCTTTTCTGCCGTATCTCGCCGATGCCCGGGCCCCAGGCCGCGACGCGTTTCTCTACGAGTACTTCTGGGAGCGAGCCTTTCCGCAGACCCCGACGGTGCTCGGCGTGCGCACTGAGCGCTACAAACTCATGCGCTACCACGGGATCTGGGATCGCTACGAGCTCTATGACCTCAAGGCCGATCCGGACGAACGGAACAATCTGCTCGCCGACTACGTCACCACTGATCAGATCGGCCACGTGGAGACGCGGGTGCTCGGCGGGCGGACACCGCTGGAGCAGGCTTTTCTTGGCACCGGCAGCGAAGATCCGGAGTTCAAGGCGCTGTTCGGTCGGCTCTGGGTGCGCCTCGATGAGCTGATCGACGAGCTGGGGGCGGCCAGGGAGCCGAACTGGCGCCCCTGACGCCTCGCGGGCCAGCGTTCAGGCAGGCCGTTCCCTGGCCTCGCCGGCTTCCAGCGAAACGGTGGCCCTGAGGAACACCATGAGCGCGAGCAGAGTCAGCAGTGCGGCGGCGAGCCAGGGGGCGCCGGCGAAGTAGATGGGGGCTGTTGGGCCTGTGAACGTTGAGAACAGGGTCATCATAAACGGCGGGCTGACAATGGCCGTGAGGCTCGACATGCTTGCGAGCCCCCCCTGGAGTTCCCCCTGCTCTGTCTCGCCCACCTGGTTCGACATGATTCCCTGCATGGCGGGGCCGATGAAGCCCTGCAGCGCGCCGGCGACCAGAAACAGATAGATCATCCAGCCTTGCGTTGCGAAAGCGTAACCGAGAAAGGAGATGGTCAGGCACAGAAAACCCAGCACAGCGGCCCGGCGGCTGCCAAGTTTCGGCAGGGCGGCCCGGAGCAACACTGTCTGTACGAAAACCATAAGGACGCCAACCACACCGAGGGAGTAGCCGATTTCGAGCGGCGACCAGTCGAAGCGTTCCAGGGCGAAATAGCTCCAGACCGTAGGCAGCGCCTGGTGACCCAGTTGAAAGAGCACGTAGGCACCGATGACGCCGAAGACGACGGGGTAGCGCCGCAGCGCAACAAGAGTGCCAACGGGATTGGCGCGCCGCAGTTTGAAGGGGCGCCTTCGATCGAGCGGCAGAGATTCAGGCAGACCGAAGAGACCGTAGAGAAAGTTAGCCAGGGCAAAGGCGCCGGCCGCAAGAAATGGCGCCCGGGGACCGTATTCGCCGAGGAAACCCCCGAGGACGGGTCCGATGATAAAGCCCATGCCGAAGGCAGCGCCGATCAGGCCGAAGTTCTGCGTACGCTCCTCGGGAGCGCTGATGTCTGCGATGTAGGCGTTGCAGGTGCTGAAAGTGGACGCCGCTGCGCCTGCCATGACGCGCCCGAACAGCAGCCAGGCAAAGGTGGGTGCCAGGTACATGATGGCGTTGTTTACTGCCAGCACGGCCAGGGACAGGAGCAGTACCGGGCGACGGCCGAAGCGATCGGACAGCTGGCCCAGGAGCGGGGCGGCCAGGAACTGCATAGCGGCGTAGGCGGCGATGAGCCAGCCCGCATGCAGGGCGGCGCTCGACAGCCCTTCACCCGTCACCTCCATGAGGAGCTGCGGCAGCACGGGCATGATGATGCCGAAGCCGATGGAGTCGAGGAGTGACGTTACAAAAACGAAAGCCAGTCCGTGTCTGCTTTTCACCGTACCCGTTGTCGCCTCCCTGCGAGGTAGCTGCAAGCTACCTTATACCGTGCGAGCGTCGCGCGGACAGGGGCAGCCTTGCACTGCTGCCAGGCTGACTGGACCGTTTGCCGGACAGGGACTGGCACGGGCAGCGGAATCTGCTAGCGTTAGGGCATCTGGGGATGCATGCCCGCAAGGGCAGAAAGAAGGGGAAGATGGCAGAGACCGTCGCCACCGATTGGGCCCAGCCCAGTCTGCTGGTTAATCCCGCCGGTGCCTACTGGCGGGTGAATCGGGAATCCTTCCTGCTGCTCGGCGGTGGTGCCGCCCTGCTGTTGCAGCTTGCCCATCCTCTGGTTGCTGCCGGCGTGGCCGACCACAGCGGTTTTCGCGACGAACCGATCAAGCGCCTCTACCGCACCGTGCGGACCATGCAGGACATCATCTACGAAGATCGCGCCACGGCCCTCGGTGCTGCCCGGCAGGTGCAGCGGGTTCACGCGCGGGTGCAGGGCGTGCTCACGGAAGGCACCGCCCACTACCCCATTGGCACTCCTTATCGGGCGAGTGATCCGGCGCTGCTGCTCTGGGTCCATGCGACGCTGCTGACGACGGCGCTCACGACCTATGAGCAGTTCATGGCGCCGCTTACGCCCCGGGAACGTAATGCTTTCTACAGCGAATCGAAGGCGGTGGCCCGGGTGCTCGGTCTTACGGATGCAGATCTGCCGCCGGACTATCGAGCCTTCGAACGTTACTACCTCGGTATGCTCTCCGGCCCGGAGCTTGCGCTGACGCCGCGGGTGTATGAGCTCGCGCAACACGTGATCCACCCGCCGATTTCCTGGATTCCGCGCATCGCCGGAGACGCGGCGTCGATCGCGACGGCCGCGCTGCTGCCGGCGCCCGTGCGTCAGCTCTACGGGCTGCGCTTCGGGGCCAAGCGCCAGTTCGCCTGGCGCCTGCTGCGCCGGTCCTTACGGAAGACGCTGCCCTACGTGCCGAATGTGGTTCGTGCCGGGCGCCATGCGCGGCGCGGTGAACGCCGTGCCAGCCTCCAACCTGCCTGAGTCGTGAGCGCGGCGGATCGCGCCGAGGAGATCTTCTGGGCCGTGCATTCGGGACTGCCCAGGGAAGGTCCCGGGAATGAAGCCAGTACCCTGCGCGCTCTCAGCGCCACCGGGATCAGTGGTGCCGCGCGCGTGCTTGATGTCGGTTGCGGACCGGGACTGCAGACGCTGCAGCTGGCCCGGGCCCTGCCGGAAGCTGAAATCACCGCCGTGGATCTGCACAAGCCCTTTCTCGAAGACCTCCGTCAGCGCGCGGCTGCCGCCGGCCTCGATCATCGAGTGCACGTCGAGCCTGGTGACATGCGGTCGCTGACCTTTGCGCCTGGTACCTTTGATCTGCTCTGGAGTGAAGGCGCGATCTATAACATGGGTGTGCGAGCGGCGCTGGATGCCTGGCGGCCGCTGCTCGCGGACGGCGGCGCCGTGGCCTTTACCGATGCGGTCTGGCTGAAACCGGACCCGCCGGAGGCCCTGGTCCGCTGGTGGCAGGAGGGCTACGCCGCCATGGGCTCGCTGGCCGAGTGCCTGAAGGTGGTTGAGGCCGCCGGCTGCTCCGTGCTCGAGCATTTTGTACTCCCCGAGAGTGCCTGGTGGGACGATTACTACACGCCCCTGGAGAACCGGCTCACAGAACTGCGGGAGAGCTTCGCCGATGATCTCGCCGCGCTCGCGGCCCTGGCGCCGCACCAGTTGGAGGTCGACTACTATCGGCGCTGGTCGGCGTTCTACGGCTATCTGTTTGTTATCGCGCGACCGACGGGGTGAAAGCGTCTGTGAATCCGCTTGCTGACGTGTAGTTAACGCTTGCGTCAGCCCGACGACATTGACGGCGTCACCGTCGGAATTTCAGGTGCAGAATACCGAGATGATTTCCGAGGTTTTCGCCCGGGCGCGCGAAGTACTGGTGCATGTAGCCGAACTCGAGGCTGAGCGTGTTCGTCATGCGGTAGCCGGCGCCGAGAAAAACCCGGTTCTGTGAGAGGCGGGCCTCACCGCCCCAGTCCGTGTCATTCAGATCGAAGAAGGGCTCGAGGAAAGCAATCGCCTGCCACCGATTGGCATTCCCGAGACGTCTCGTGTAGCTGAGCTGTGTGCGCAGAGTCCAGCCGACGTCATCGCCGATGTCGAGAAATCGCTGCTCCAGACGCAGACGCACGCCGAGGCTGCTGCGATCACGTTTCAGCGCCGTCCATCCGACCTGCTGCCAGGGCCGGTGTTCTTCGAAGCGCTCGCCGTCAGTGCGACGATTATTGAAGTAGCCGTACCCGACCAGCACCGTAACGCCGTTGTCGAAGCGCATGCCGACGGCCGGGCGGAGCACGGACTGAGTGATGCCGCTGCCGATATCGAAGTAGCGGTGCTGCGCATCGATCCAGTAGCGCCAGCGATTGTCTTTGTCTGCCGGGCGGAACGAGCCGCTGCCGCTGAAGACGGCCCAGGCGCCAGGATTGTTAACGGTTGCGGTCGCGGAACCGGCGCTGAGCAGCACCAGCGCGGACAAAAGAGCGCAAATCAGCCTCCGGGTAAGCGGACCCGCGCCCAGGTCTCTGACGTTGCCTCGATCTGCCCCGGCCGACGCGGGCCCGGGCGGGACCGGAGGCAGGGGGGCTGGTGAAGGAGGTGGGGGGAGTAGAGCTAGCGTTGCCTTGCGGCGGTCGCGATTCCGCATGGATTTGTTCCGTGGGGCTTCTTCTTGGTGTTCTATAGGGCCTTATACACGTCGGAAGGCCATCTCCGTTAGTCGCGCCGTGTTTTCCCTCGCTGACGCGCTGATCTGCGAAATTGTCAGCGCACACCTTGAGCCGGTCCCGGCGCGCTAAACTGACGCTATGCGCATAGTCAGCTGGAACGTAAATGGTCTCCGTGCCTGCCTGAAAAAGGGTTTTCTCGACGTCCTTGAGGACAGCGGCGCGGACGTGATGCTACTGCAGGAAGTACGGGCCTTCCCGGAGCAGCTGCCACCGCCGGGTCGCTCACCGGAGGGCTGGCATACGGCCTTCGCCCCCGCCGAGCGACCAGGCTATAGCGGGGTCGCCGTTTACAGTCGCAGGAAGCCCGATCGCATCGAGCGCAGCCTCGGCGATGCGCGTTTCGATGTGGAGGGGCGCTTTATCGTTGCCCATTTTGGACGGATGGCCATTGCCAGTGTCTATTTCCCAAAAGGTAGCGGCCGCGAGCGGGACAACAGTCGGGTGCCCTACAAGCTCGATTTCTATGCGGCAGTGTTTGAACGCATTAGTCAGCTGCGCCGGCGGGGGCCGGTGTTTGTTGCCGGTGACTACAATACGGCGGTCGAGGCCATTGATCTCGCCAGGCCAAAGACCAACACGAAGAGCAGCGGCTTCCTCCCGGAAGAGCGGGAAGAGATGAGGCGTTG
>JBCDDI010000258.1:0-5708 GCA_039180365.1 Pseudomonadota bacterium | reverse complement strand
GCTGGAAGACTTCGACCGTGCGCGGGCTACGGCCAAGGCGGCGATCGAAATGGGGGCTAAAGCGCTCATGGTGCCTTCCTGGTGCCCGCAGAATCACAGCCCGAGTCATAAGGGACTCTTTCCTGTCTGGGCCATGGCGGAAGAAGCGGGCCTGCCGATCCTCTTTCATGTCGGCGGGGAGGACAAGCTCAATCCCGTTTATAAAGAGAACGGCCTGCCGCCGGTTAAGGATTTCCACGGCGGTGATGCGAACTTTACCTCCGTCAGCTACATACCGATCTCCACCTCGGTGCAGCAGACGCTGGCAACGCTCATCATCGACGGCATTTTCGATGCGTTCCCAACCCTGAAGTGGGGGGCCATTGAGCTTGGCGCGTCCTGGTTGCCGGGATGGATGCGCAATCTGGACTCCGCCGCCCATGCCTTTGTTAGGAATGAAGAGCGATTGCAGAAGCTCTCCGCAAAACCTTCGGAGATCGCGCGCCGTCAGCTGCGGGTAACCCCCTATCCTCATGAAGACACAGGCTGGATCATCCGCAACTCCCATGAAGAGATGTGTCTCTTCTCCACGGATTATCCGCACGTCGAAGGCGGACGGAATCCCATCAAGCGTTTCGGCGAATCCCTCGACGGTCTGCCGCAGGCGGCGCAGGATGCTTTCTACGCAGACAACTTCATCGATCTGATGGGTGCAGGGCTGGCGCCGGAGCTGCGCCGTCCGGAACGTCTGATCCGCCACTGAGCCCGCTCATGGCAGACAGCGCGACCGCAAGAAAGGAACTCGTGTCTTCGTCCATGGCGTCGATTAAGGCCGTCATCGAGAGGCAGGGTGTCACTCGCGAAGCGCTTGCTGAGGTACAGGACATTCTCGCCGCTATGACCCAGGCAACAGAGCTTTTCGGCGAGACTGAGTTCCCAACGCCGACCCGGGAAGAGATTGCAAAAATCTATCTGCTGTCCGATGAAGCAGATGGCGAGTTCTCGCTGTATCTGATCAGCGTGTTACCGCTTGGTCCCTCGCCGATTCATGATCACGGCACCTTCGCCGTGATTGCCGGTCTCGATGGGGAGGAGGAGAACACCATCTATCGGCGCGTCGATGACGGCTCGGAGCCGGGCAAGGCGGTCGTAAAGGAAGACCACAGGGTGGTACTGAAAGCCGGTGAGGCGATTGCCTTCATGCCGGAAGACATCCACAGGATCAAAGTGGTTTCCGAAACGCCCACGCGGCACTTCCATCTCTACGGAAAGGGCTTTGAGCAGCAGTCTGGCCGGCTCGAGTTCAATCAGAAGAACGGGACTACCCGGTCCGTGTCCGGTTCCTTTATCCCGATCGATGAGAGCCGGCGCGTTCTATAGTTTCCGCGGCTGATCACTACGCTGGCTTGTTGGCTACATCCTCGTGCAGCGTGCGCCCGGCGGCATAGTAGTGATAAGCGCACCACAGATTCAGAAAGGTAAGAATGAACAGCGCCATGCGCAGGGACTCCTTGCCGTACTCCGGCGCAAAGTAGTCACTCATGACACCAACCAGCTGCGGTCCAAACCCCATACCGATGATGTTTAAAACAAACAGCACGATGCTCGAGGCAAGCGCCCGCATGCGCATGGACACCAGGCTCTGGACCAGCGCGAAGGTGGGTGCCAGGTAAAACCCGCCAAAAAAGGCGGGAATCAGATAGAGGATCAGAGCGGTCGTGAGATCGTCCACCATGAACACCCCCGCAAGAAAAGGCACGTAGCCGCCTTTGCCAGCGGCAACCACCCAGGTACGCCACCGCTCATCCCGGCGGGCGAGCACGTCGGCCAGTTTGCCCGCGCTGAACGTGCCGATGGCGCCGACCACCCCGGTCATCAGAGCCAGTACCAGGCCCACTTCCGTTGGCGATAAACCGTGTGAGCGAACGAGGAACGTTGGCATCCAGAGCGTGAACCCGTAGCCGATGAATCCGGCGATGGCTGCGCCAATCGTGAGGTGTCGCGTTGACCGAACCCGCCACATGTAGGCGGCAACGGCCTTAAAGGGCGGAGCTGCACCGTCACCATCTTTCGAACGGGCTGCGACATCGGCTGCGCCGCGGCGGGGCTCTGCGACCGTGAGATAGAGGAGCGCGGCGATCAGCAGACCCGGTAGTCCAACGAAGATGAAGGTGCTGCGCCAGCCGACGTTTTCACTCAACCAGCCGCCGCCGAGATAGGCGATGAGCAGACCGAAGTTGACGCCGAGCGCGAAGACCCCCATCGCGGTGCCGCGGGACTCCGGCGGAAACAGGTCTGAAATGATGGAGTGGGAGGGCGGCGTAGAGCCAGCTTCCCCCACGCCAACGCCGATTCTCGCCAACGCCATCTGCGCAAAGGTCTGGGCGTAGCCGCAGAGCACCGTCATACCGCTCCAGATCGTGATTGCGGCGGCGATGATGTTCCGGCGGTTTGTGCGATCGGCCAGCATCGCAATCGGCATGCCCAGGGTGGCGTAGAAAATCGCGAAGGTGAGCCCGACCAGAAAACCCATAGCGGTGTCGCTGGCTCCGAGCTCGAGGCGAATGGGCTCGAGCAGCATACCCATGATCTGGCGATCCACCTGGCTTGAGGCGTACACCGCCGTGAGCACGCCGACGGCATACCAGCGATACCAGGGTTTCTCAACCAGACGGTCTTTCAGTCGACTTTCGCCACCCACAGACGCAGCCGCGTCCGCTCGAAAGCGGGCGAACATAGACATCAACGGTTCCCCTCCAATCCCCGGCCCTTGGGATAGTGACGAGGCCATGTGTCTGGCGCAAGGTTGCAAGGTACTGGCGCCGCACTGGCTCAGGTGCCTCGGCGAGGAGCGCCTGTGAGGCAATGTAAAGGCTTGCTACCTGACAGCATAGCCATCTGCTACGCTGGTGGGCTGGGCGGTTCGCGAAGAATTTGGGGGCTTGGTAAGTGGCCAAAGGCGAGATCAAGAACAAAGGCGGGGAAAAAGGCGGGGGCGAAAGCGGGAACAAAGGTGATCCGCTGTCGGTAGAGGCGGCCATGGGCGGCAGTGCCAACGGCGACCTCGTGGTACCGGAGGCGGTGCCTGGCGGTGCCGGGAATGTCGATCAGATCCGCGACATCCTCTTCGGCAGCCAGATGCGCGATTACGATCGTCGATTCCAGCTGGTCGAAGAAGGCTTGAAGCGCGAGCTTGCGGAACTGCGCTCAGAGCTGAAAGCGGCCCATGAGGCCCTGGAAGAACATCACCGCGGTGAATTCCGCGATATCCGCGATGCCCTGAAGCGGGAAACCGATGATCGGCTGGAAGCACAGCGCGAGCTGGCCGCGGCGCAGAAAGAGGCTGCCGATCTCGCCTATCAACGCCTGAAAGGTCTGGAGGCGGACGTCGATCGCCGGGCTGCCGAACTGCGTGATCAGATTCTGCAACAGTCCCGACTGCTCTCTGACGATATCCAGGCGCGAGACGAGCGGTTGACGGCGAGCCTCACCGATACGTCACGAGATCTCGAGCACCGCAAGGTAGACCGGAAAGCGCTGGCGCAGCTCCTCGTGGAGGTAGCCATGCGCATGGCTGAAGATTCAGGTGACGAGTCCGCTTGAAGGTTCGGCGTCCGGGGAGGCGCTGAGCGAAACCGCAGAAGACCAGCTGCAAACGCTGCGGGAACCGCGCGATCGTGATCTCGATGCGCTGCGCGCGCTGCTTCTCGAGGAAGAACGCGAGGCTTTGGAAGCTTTACGCATGCGTCTGGATGATCCGGCCGTGCGGGCGGAAGAGATTGCCCGTGTGTTGCCGGAGGCCATTGCCATTCGCGCCGCCCGGGATGCACGACTCGCGCGGACCTTGCAGGGCACCATAGACGACGCCCTCGAGGTCGCTGTCGCCCGGGATCCAAAACGTATCAGCGATGCCATCTTCCCCGTGCTCGGCCCCGCACTGCGCAAGGCCGTGAGCAGCACCCTCTTCGGCATGGTCGAATCCTTGAACGAGATGCTCCGCCAGAGCCTCACCCTGCAGGCAATCCGCTGGCGCTGGGCCGCCTGGCGCAGTGGTCGACCTTATGCGGAAATTGTGCTGCTCAATACTCTGGTCTATCAGGTTGAGCAGGTTGCCCTGGTGCATGCGGGGCAGGGGGTTGTGTTGACTCACGTCGAGGCGCCGACCGTTGTTGCGCAGGATTCGGACCTGGTCTACGGGATGCTCAACGCCATTCAGACCTTTATGGCCGACGCCTTCGATCCGGACGCTGGCGCCCTCGACGTTGTGCGCATGGAAGGGGGGTTGAGTCTCTGGATCGAGGAGGCCGGTGGTCTGGTGCTGGCGCTTCTGATTCGGGGCAACCCGCCGCCGGACCTGCGTGAGAGAGTCCAGGCGGCGCTGGAAACCATGGTCGCTTCACACGGCCGAGCCGTTGCCGGCTTCGACGGGGACACCACACCTTTTGCCGCTCTGGATGCCAGCCTCGAGTCGCTGCTTGAACGGCGCCTGGCGACTTCAAGATCCGGACCGGGACCGCTTGCCTGGGTGCTTACCTTACTGCTGCTGGCGGCGCCGATCCTCTGGCTTGGCAATCTGCTGCTGGAGCGACGGGAGCTCGATGCTTTCGCGGCCAAGCTCTCCGCGGAGCCAGGCATTCTGGTCATGAACACGGAACATCGCGACGGTCGCCTCCATGTGCAGGGTCTGCGCGATCCGCTTGCCGCCGATCCGGAAGCTGCTCTTGCGGCGCAGGGCGTTGATCCAGCGCGGGTGGTGCTGAGCTTTGGCCCCTACCACGCGCTCGACGAGCGCTTTGTACTGGCGCGGGCCAACGCGCTCCTTGAGCCGCCGGAAAGCGTGACGATGAGTTTGCGCGACGGCACCCTGGCTGTGCGCGGTTCAACGAATGCGGCCTGGGCAGCGCACCTCAAGGCCAGGGCAGCCTTCGTACCCGGCGTTGGGGCCCTGAACACAGACGAGCTTGTTGTTGCCGATCGGGACGCGCTGCGCGAACTGGTGCGGGGCCTGGAAGCACAGGCGCTGCTTGCCCCTAAGGGGGTTGCGGAGCTGGTGTCCGGTCAGGAGGCGGCGATCAGCGCAACCGTCGACGGACTGCGATCCCTTGAGCAGGCACAGGAGCGCGAAGGTTTTCTCGCCGCCGTGCTGATTCTCGGATTCACTGATCCCACCGGCACCCGTGCCTACAACGAGCGACTGAGCGAAGCTCGGGCTCGGTATGTGGCCGAACTGCTCATTCAGCGCGGCGTTTCCCCAGGACTGCTCGTGCCGGCAGGGCGTGGCGTTGTCAGCACCACGGATGCTGCCGCCAGCCCCGCCGAGGGCCGCTACATCACCTTCCGGGTCCTTGGCCCACCCTGGCTGCATAGGGAGTAAGGGCGAGTGAAGAAAAAGATCTGCATGCTCGGCGCCTTTGCGGTTGGTAAAACCAGTCTTGTGCAGCAGTTTGCCCACGGCCTTTTTTCCGAGCGGTACTTAAGCACCATCGGCGTGCGGGTTGAGAAGAAAGCGCTTGAAGTAGGTGGCACACCCGTTGAGCTGCTTGTCTGGGACCTGCACGGTGAAGACGACTTTCAGACGGTGCGGACCAGCTACGTAAGGGGGGCGGCCGGATGTCTTTACGTTGTCGACGGCACCCGTCGCGAGACGCTCGATGTGGCTCTGGAGCTGCGCGACCGGATCGAAGCGGAGCATCCGGCCCTGCCTTCCATGCTGCTGCTTAACAAACGCG
>JBCDDI010000257.1:0-5710 GCA_039180365.1 Pseudomonadota bacterium | reverse complement strand
GTCCGAGATCGGCAGAGTAAACGCTCTGCTTTGATCGGCGTCCAGCGCCGAGTGTTTGCTCCCCTGCTCGCCCCGACTAGAATGCGCAGTCTTCCTGGGGGACAAAAGCAGACGCAATATGACTGATCAATACGGGCACTTCATTTCAGGCCAGCGGGTCGCAGGCACATCCGGACGCAGCGCGGAGGTGTTCAATCCGTCCATCGGCGAGGTGAAGGCCGAAGTTGCCCTGGCAAGCAGCGCTGAGGTCGACAGCGTCGTTGCCGTTGCCGCCGAGGCCCAGCGATCCTGGGCAACGGTGAATCCACAGCGTAGAGCCCGGGTCCTCTTCAAGTTCAAAGCCCTCGTGGAAGCTGACGCGGATAATCTAGCGCGCCTGCTCTCGGAGGAGCACGGGAAAGTGATCGCCGATTCGCACGGCGATCTGCAGCGGGGCTTGGAAGTCATCGAGTTCGCCTGCGGGATTCCGCACCTGTTGAAGGGCGAGTACACGGAAGGTGCCGGGCCGGGCATCGACGTCTTTTCCATGCGACAGCCCCTTGGCGTGGTCGCCGGCATCACCCCGTTCAACTTCCCGGCCATGATTCCCATGTGGATGCTTGGGCCAGCGATCGCCTGCGGCAATGCCTTCATTCTCAAACCTTCCGAGAAGGATCCCGGCGTACCGCTCCGGCTCGCGGAGCTGATGATGGAAGCCGGCGCACCCGAGGGCATCCTTAACGTCGTTAACGGGGACAAAGAAGCCGTTGATGCGATCCTGACCCATCCAGACATCAAGGCCGTCAGTTTCGTCGGTTCCTCGGATATTGCGCAGTACGTTTATTCAACCGGCACCGCCCACGGTAAGCGTGTGCAGGCCATGGGCGGTGCGAAGAACCACGGCATCGTCCTGCCCGATGCGGACTTCGACCAGGCCGTGAACGACATCGTGTTGGCGCCGCCTTCGGCTCCGCCGGTGAGCGCTGCATGGCCCTGCCAGTTACGGTCGCCGTTGGCGACGGCACAGCCGAACAGCTTCTGGAACGCCTCCTGCCGGAAATCGAGGCCTTGAACGTCGGCATTTCCACAGATGAACAGGCCCACTACGGCCCTGTGGTCAGCGCCGCACACCGGCAGAAGGTCACTGACTATATTCAATTGGGCGTTGATGAGGGCGCCGAGCTGGTCGTCGACGGCCGCGACTTTGCGCTCCAGGGTTATGAGAAAGGGTTCTACATTGGCCCAACCCTCTTCGACCGCGTGACACCGGACATGCAGTCCTACAAGGAAGAAATTTTCGGCCCCGTCATGCAGCTCATGCGCGCTGATTCCGTGGAAGAAGCGGTAAAACTGCCGTCGCAGCATCAGTACGGCAACGGCGTCGCAATCTTTACCCGCAACGGGAAAGCCGCGCGCGAGTTCGCCCAGCAGGTGAACGTGGGTATGGTTGGTATCAACGTGCCGATTCCCGTACCGGTGGCCTATCACACCTTTGGCGGCTGGAAACGGTCCGCCTTTGGCGATGCCAATCAGCATGGCACTGAGGGGGTGCGCTTCTTCACCAAGATCAAGACGGTGACGCAGCGCTGGCCGGAAGGGGACGTAGCCGATCAGAGCTTTGTGATCCCAACCATGCAGTAAGCGGGGGCTCGCAAACCCATGGACTACCACCTGACCGAAGAGCAACAGGCCATTCAGGACATGGCCCGGCGCTTCACGGCTGACGAAATCACCCCCTTCGCCGGTGATTGGGACGAACGGAATTTCTGCCCTCGGGAAACCATTGCCCGCGCTGGAGAACTCGGCTTCGGCGGTATCTACCTGGATGAAGCCAGCGGCGGCATTGGCCTCGGGCGCCTGGAAGCGGCCCTGATTATCGAAGCCATGGCGTACGGCTGCCCATCCACGTCGGCCTTCATCTCCATCCACAACATGGCCACCTGGATGATCGCGCAGTTCGGCAACGAAGCCCTCGGCAAGCGCTATCTGCCCCAGCTCATCGCCATGGAGCACCTGGCCAGCTATTGCCTGACGGAGCCCGGCGCCGGATCCGATGCCGCGGCACTGAAGACGAGGGCTGAGCGCGACGGCGACCACTATGTTGTGAATGGCGCAAAAGCCTTCATCTCCGGCGGCGGGGAAAACGAGGTGTATGTGTGTATGGTGCGCACCGGCGAAGACGGCCACCGAGGGATAAGCTGCCTCGTCGTCGACAAGGACACACCGGGAGTCAGCTTCGGCGCCAATGAACGGAAACTCGGCTGGCACTCCCAGCCCACGGCCATGATCACCTTCGATGACGCTCGCGTGCCCACAGAAAACCTCGTTGGCGAGGAAGGTGACGGCTTCAAAATAGCTATGGCGGGCCTTGATGGTGGCCGTCTGAACATCGGCGCCTGCTCCATCGGCGGCGCGCAACGCTGTCTGGATGAGGCCACGGCCTATGTAAAGGAGCGCCATCAGTTCGGCCAGGCCATTGCCGACTTTCAGAACACGCAGTTCATGCTCGCGGACATGGCCACAGAGCTCGAGGCAGCGAGAACGCTGCTGCACACGGCGGCGCTTAAGGTCACGGAAGATGCACCGGACAAAACCCGCTTTGCGGCCATGGCCAAACTCAAGGCAACAGACGCGGGCTTCAGCGTCGCCAACGATGCCCTGCAACTCCACGGCGGTTATGGCTACCTTCGGGACTATCCGATCGAGCGCATCGTGCGCGACCTCCGCGTGCATCAGATCCTCGAAGGCACTAACCAGATCATGCGCATGATCATCGGCCGGGACCTGCTCGCCTAGGACAAGGGCCATCCAAGCCGGCTTATCCTTCACCGCGGCGCTCCGGCGGCCGCTCGAGACTGAAAACTGGCCTGCGCACACCGGCGGCGGCGCCTCCCACAGTGGACACTCTGAGCTCGAGACGGCACAAGGAACGCTACGATGCTCGGACAAACAAGGATTCTCAACTGGCAGCCGATCGACTGGCGCACCTGCGGTGCGAAGCTTGCGAACGGCAACTGGCTGCATCTCACCAGCCTCTCCGGCGGCGACTATGAGCTCAACGAAATTGCCTGCGACAGCAGCGGCTGGTCCCTGTGTGTGCGCGACTACGGCTACTTCGGAAGCCGCGACGCCGCCAACGATCAGGCAGCGGCCATCGCTCGCAGAAGAGACTGGGTCTGGGCCTGAAGCTGCCTCCGAGGCACCAGATCAGGCAGGCTGAAAGACCGTACCCCCGTCAATCTTGAGGATTGCGCCGGTGGTGTAGCTCGATGCGTCCGATGCGAAGTACAGGGCCGCGCCGACGATTTCGTCAGCCTCACCACCGCGCTTAAGCGGTATGTTGGCCTCCGCGTTCTGCTGGAACGCGTCCATATCCCAGGCCTTGCTGATGTCCGTCAGAAAAGGCCCCGGCATGATGCAGTTGACCCGGACCTTGGGCGCATAAGCGCGAGCCAAGCCAAGAGTCAGCGCATGCAGGCCGGCTTTCGCCATACCATAGGGGAGTTCGTTAGGCGTTGGGCGCACAGCGGCAACGCTCGAGACGTTGATGATTGAGCCACCGTCCCCGGCTGCCATCTTTTCTCCCGCGAGCGCAGAGAGACGGAACGGCCCCTTCAGGTTTACGTCGAGCACTTTGTCATAAAGGCCTTCATCAACGTTGCTCAGCTTGTCGTATAGCGGCGACATACCGGCGTTGTTCATGAGCACATCCAGGCGCCCGAAGCGTTCTTCTGTAAGCGCGAGCAGGCGTTCGTTCGCTTCCCAGTCACCGGCGTGATACTGCAAGGGCAGCGCCGCCTGACCGGTGTCAGCCTGAATCTGCTCGGCCAGGCTTTCGCAGTTTTCGAGTTTGCGGCTGGCAATGACCACATTGGCTCCCGCTTCGGCAAAGGCGATGGCCACCTCGCGGCCGATACCTCTGCTGCCACCGGTGATGATGGCCACCCGACCATTGAGATCAAATCTGTCCGTCACCGCTACTGATCCAGCGGCGGTTTTTTCGCAAGGTCGCGCACGATCTGCATCCCCTCGGGATCAACGGCCAGATCGTGAACAATGTAGTTCTGCGCGTGGGCCAGCTGCTGCAAGGACATGGCGCTGCGCAGGGCGTTGTAGAAACCCTGTTCATCCTGCATCTGGTTCACCGACTCTTTCGCGGTCTTCAGCCCCATCATGGGCTGTACGGCAATCTCCTCCGCAAGAGCCAGTGTTTCAGCGCTCAGATCGTCCGGGGCCACAATGCGGTTAACCATGCCCATTTCTTTGGCCACCTTGGCCGTGATGGCCCGACCGGTAAAGAGCATTTCCTTCGCTTTGCGCACCCCGAGTTCCCAGGGATGCCCGAAATATTCGACGCCATTTGCACCGAAAGCCACCACAGGATCGGAGAAGGTCGCGTTGTCAGCCGCGACAACAAGATCACAGGGCCAGACCAGCATGAGGCCGCCGGCGATCACCTTGCCCTGGACCTCCGCGATCAGCACCTTGGGGATGTTGCGCCAGCGCCAGCACAGGCCGAAGTAAACCTCCTCTTCCCGGGCCCAGTGGCCCTCCATACCCGGAGCGCTGAAGCCGCCCCACTGACTGATGCCGTTCTCAGAGAGCGAAAAGCGGCTGCCCCCGGACAGGTCATGGCCGGAAGAAAAGTGTTTGCCGTTCGCGGCGAGGATGATCACCCGCACGTCGTCGTCTGCAACGGCCCGATCGAAAGCGTCGTTCAGAGCGTAGAGCATTTCATAGCTCTGGGCGTTGGCCACCTCCGGACGATTGAGAACGATGCGGGCTACCCGCTCGCTGGGTTTCTCGTAGAGAACCGTCGGGGCGGTTTCCCCTGCCCCTGCCTCTGCTTCCGTGTCGCTTTTCGCTTCGCTCATTGCCCTTCTCCCCCGGTAACCTGAAGCTTCAGAACCCGCGAGTTTAGCCGTCCGCCGTGCACTCCGAAAGACAGCACGGCGGCAGGCGCAAAGCACCTGGAGAGCGTTACACTCGGAGGCGATGAACAAGCTGCTACAGATCGCGAGTTTCAGCGTACTCATCGGTGCCGGCTATGCCGCGGCGACAACAAAGGCCGTAGCCGACATCGACAGCAATCAGGATGCCGGCCAGATTGTTGCCTTCGGGGACGTCCACGGTGGCTATCAGGAGCTGCGCGCGCTCCTGGAGGCTCTCGAGATCATCGACGCAGAAGGCACATGGATCGGCGGGCGCACCCGTCTGGTCAGCCTCGGCGATCTCCTGGATCGAGGCCCTGACTCACGGCAGGTGATGGACCTGCTCATGCGCCTGGAAGCCGAAGCCGAGGCGGCCGGCGGTGCCTTCCACCTGGTGCTTGGCAATCACGAAATCATGAATCTCGTCGGCGACCTGCGTTATGTCGCCAGGGAGGAGTACGCGGCCTTTGCCGCGGAGGAAGACCCCGCCGTTCGGGCGGCGGCAGAACGGGCAGACGCTGCCGCCCGGGAAACCGCTGCGGCTGCCGGGCAGACCAGCAGCGCCATTGCCCCGGGCGAGGCACTGCCGAAAGCGCCCTTCGAGCAACGCTATCCGCCCGGCTTCTTCGGTCACCGTGCAGCCTTTCGTCCAAACGGTCACTACGGTCGCTGGCTGCTGAGCAAATCCCAGATCCTCATCCTTGAAGACAAAGCCTTTGTCCACGGCGGCCTCTCCAGCTACTTCGTGACTAAGACCGCCGCTGCCTTTAACGCCGCTGCGAAAGAGGAGCTCACGGCGC
>JBCDDI010000256.1:0-5729 GCA_039180365.1 Pseudomonadota bacterium | reverse complement strand
GGACGCGGCCCAGGGTGTGGAAGCGCAGTCCGTGGCGAACTGTTATACGGCCATCGATCAGGGCCTTGAGGTGTTACCGGTTCTCAACAAGATTGATCTACCCCAGGCGGAACCGGAGAAGGTCGCCGCCGAGATCGAAGACATCATCGGTCTCGATACGACCGATGTCATCAGCATCAGTGCCAAAACCGGCGAAGGTGTACCCGAACTCCTCGAGCGTCTTGTGCGCGACATCCCGCCGCCGGAGGGAGATCGCGAACAGCCCCTGCAGGCGCTGATCATTGATTCCTGGTTTGATAATTACCTGGGCATCGTCTCCCTCGTGCGCGTTGTCGACGGCGCGATCGGCAAAGGGGACAAGGTGCTCATCAAATCTCTGGGCAAGACTCACGTTGTCGACGAGGTCGGCTGCTTTACTCCGAAGCGTACGCCCCAGGAGACGCTTCGCTCCGGAGAGGTCGGCTACATTATCGCCGGCATCAAAGACATCCACGGTGCGCCCGTAGGCGACACCATTGTCCCTGCGAAAAACGCCGATGAGGTAGAGGCGCTGCCGGGCTTCGCACGGGTTAAACCGCAGGTCTTCGCAGGGCTTTTCCCTGTGAACTCGGAGGACTTTGAGAACTTCCGCGAGGCCCTCGAGAAGCTGACGCTGAACGATGCGTCGCTCTTTTATGAGCCGGAAACCTCGGACGCCCTCGGCTTCGGCTTTCGCTGTGGCTTCCTCGGCATGCTGCACATGGAAATCATCCAGGAGCGCCTTGAGCGGGAATATGATCTGGACCTGATCACCTCGGCGCCCACCGTTGTTTACGAAGTGGGGCTGACCGACGGGAGCGTTGTGCAGGTTGATAATCCTTCCCGGTTGCCGGCGAACTTTGCCGAGATGCGCGAGCCCATTGCCGATGTGAACATCCTTGTGCCGCAGGATTACGTGGGCAACGTGATCAGTCTCTGCGTGGAACGGCGCGGTGTGCAGAAGAACATGCAGTATTCCTCCGGGCAGGTGTCCATGCACTGGGAAATGCCCATGAACGAGGTGGTGATGGATTTCTTCGACCGTCTGAAGTCCGTGAGCCGTGGCTTTGCCTCCCTCGACTACAGCTTTGCCCGCTTCGAGGCGTCGAAACTGGTCAAGCTCGACATACTCATCAACGGTGAGCGCGTCGACGCCCTGGCCATGATTGTGCATCGTGATCAGGCTCAGGCCCGGGGGCGTCAGCTGGCAGAGAAGATGAAGGAACTGATTCCGCGGCAGATGTTCGACGTTGCGATCCAGGCAGCCATCGGCGGGCAGATCATCGCCCGGCAAACGGTGAAAGCCCTCAGGAAGAACGTTACCGCCAAGTGCTATGGTGGCGATGTCACCCGTAAGAAGAAGCTGCTCGAGAAGCAGAAAGCGGGTAAGAAGCGCATGAAGCAGCTGGGCCGCGTCGAGATTCCTCAGGAGGCTTTTCTCGCGGCGCTCAAAGTCGAACGCTGAAGTGGCAAAGGCGGAGGGGATAACGCTGCGGGAACAAACGGTAGGAGGCAAAGCGCTTGGACATTGATATGCCACTGGTCCTCAGCTGGGCCGTGCTCATCTCCGGCGCAATCTGGGCGTTCGATGCACTGGTGCTGAAGCCACGACGGCTCGATGCGAAAGAGGCCCTGGTGGAGAGCGGCAGCACTGAGCAGCAGCTGGCTGAGGCGGTTCGGGAACCGGTGCTTGTCGAGTACGCGCGATCGTTCTTCCCGATCCTGCTGCTGGTGCTGGTACTGCGCAGTTTCCTCGCGGAGCCTTACCAGATTCCCTCCGAATCGATGGTGCCAACCCTTGAGGTCGGCGACTTTGTGCTCGTAAACAAATTTGCCTATGGCATCCGTCTGCCGGTTTTTGGCACCAAAGTCTTTGAGGTGGGCCGGCCTGAGCGGGGGGACGTTATGGTTTTTGTGCCGCCCCACGACCCGCGCTACTTCATTAAGCGGGTGATTGGCGTGCCCGGGGACGTGATTCGCTATGAAAACAAGGCGCTTTACATAAATGGCGAGCGCGCCGACTACGAGTTCATTGCTCAGTTTGAGGAACGTACCCCATTAGGATACATCCCGATCAGAGAATATACGGAATCTTTCGACGATCGCTCGCATCAGATCTATCGCTATCAGATCGGCGGGCAGACGCGGGAGTGGACGGTTCCGGAAGACTCTTACTTCATGATGGGTGATAACCGGGGTAAGAGCGAAGACAGCCGTAAGTGGGGGTTTGCCCACGAAAGTAACATCGTCGGAAAGGCGGTCGCGATCTGGGTGCATAAGGCCCCCGGGTTTAACTGGCCGACTTTCGCCCGGAACCGATGGTTCTGAACCTCGAAGGAAGGCACAGCCTCGAAATGCCGTGGTCGCGACCCGCGGTTCGCGGATGCGGCAGAAACGTCATAGGACATGATGATGCTAACGGTACGGAAACAACGCGGCGCAGGTGCTCTCGGCATGCTCGCCGGTCTTATCGGCCTGGTGGCCGTGGTCTCGCTGATTCTCAAGCTCGGGCCACACTACATCGACTGGCGCACCATGCAGAGCGTCTTCTCGGCGCTGCCGGCTTCTCAGGTACACACAATGACGAAGACCGAGATCCGCGAGTCCCTGCAGAAGCGTTTTCGGGTCAACAACCTGCGCGACTTCGACCTCAAGCAGATCGTCAAGATCGAGCGGCAGAAGGTGGGGACGATCGTCTCAGTCAACTACGAGCGGCGCGAACCGCTGCTGGCGAACGTCGACGCCGTGCTGACGTTCAGTGAGCAGTATCAGTTCAAGTAGAGCTGCCGACCTCGTCCGTCTCGAACGGCGTCTCGCTTATCAGTTCACCAACCGGGCCCTGCTTGAGCAGGCCCTGACCCATAAGAGCCACTCGCGGCAGCACAACGAGCGCCTCGAGTTTCTTGGCGATGCCGTCCTTGGCTATGTGATCGCCGACCTGTTGTATGCCGATCCGAGCAATGGTGCTGAAGACGCGCTGACGATCACCCGTGCTGATCTTGTGCGGGGTGACACCCTTGCGGTCCTCGCCCGCCGCCTCGGGCTCGGTGACTTCCTCCGCCTTGGTAGCGGTGAGCGCAAAAGCGGTGGACGTGATCGAACCTCGATACTTGCGGATGCTCTGGAAGCAGTTATAGGAGCGATAAGTCTTGATGGTGGACTGGAGGCCGCGAGGGCCTGTATCGGCCTTCTCTACGCGGAAGAACTCGTCGGTCTGGGCGATCGCCGGGTCAGCAAAGATGCAAAAACGCGCCTGCAGGAACGGCTCCAGGGTGAAGCGCTTGCGCTGCCGAGCTACGCAGTGGTGAGTGAAGAGGGGAGCGATCATGAGCGTACCTTTACGGTCTCCTGCGCTGTCCCGGAGCTTGAGCTCACCGCACTCGGTCGCGGCCGCAGCCGTCGCGCCGCTGAGAAGGCTGCGGCACAGGCTCTCCTTGATCTCATGGAGGTGCCGACACCATGACTGAACGCTGTGGCTACGTGGCGCTCATCGGCCGTCCCAACGTCGGCAAATCCACGCTCCTTAATCATCTGCTCAGACAGAAGCTCGCCATCACGTCCCGGAAGCCCCAGACCACCCGTCACGTCATGCTTGGCGTGGATACGGAAGGGGAGAAGCAGGCTATCTACGTGGATACGCCGGGGATCCATGACCATGCGGATCGGGAGATGAACCGCATCATGGTTCGTTCTGCCACGAGCGTCCTTGACGACGTTGACCTCATTGTCATGGTTGTCGAGCGGGAGCAGTGGACCAATGAAGATGAGCTGGTGCTTGAGCACCTGGCTAAAGCTGTCGCCCGAGCCGACAACGGCGTGCGCGCCATCGCCGTAATTAACAAGGTTGACCAGCTCAAGCGGAAAGAAAAACTCCTTCCGGTGATTGAGCGCCTCCACGGTCTCGACGTATTTGACGTGATCATTCCGATATCTGCGCTGAAGCGGACGGGCCTCGACGCGCTTCGCGAGGAGGTGTTCAGCCGCCTGCCGGAACACCCGCATCTGTTTCCGCCGGATCAGGTCACCGATCAGACGGAAAAATTCATCGTCTCTGAGATCATCCGCGAGAAGCTCATGCGGCGCCTGGGAGATGAGATCCCGCACCGTACCGCCGTCGTCATCGAACACTATGATGAAGGCGAGGATCGGGTTGATATCGCGGCGGACATTTACGTAGAGCGGGACGGACAGAAGCGCATAATCATCGGTAAAGGTGGTGAAAAACTGAAGATGATCGGTCAGGAAGCGCGCAAAGACATCGAGGCCTTGCTCGAGCAGCCGGTCATGCTCAAGCTCTGGATCAAGGTCCGGCCCGGGTGGACGAACAGTTCCGCGGCGCTCAAGCGGATGGGGTATGACTAGGGTTGCCGACGAACCCGGGATCGTCCTGCACACCCGTCCTTACCGCGAAAGCAGCCTGATCGTATCGGCGCTGACGTTGGACCACGGACGCATCAGCGTCGTCGCGAAGGGCGTTCGCGGCCGCCGACGCGGGCGGGATCTGCAACCCTTTGCGGAAGGACGCTTTGGCTGGACGGGCCGCTCGAGTCTGGGCACGCTGACCACCTTCGAGGTTTCCGAGCAGCACTGGTTCCAGGGCAACCGACTGGCCAGCGCCTTCTACCTCGCGGAACTACTCACGCGGCTGCTGGGAGAACGGGAATCGCATCCGCGACTCTTCGCGGCGCTGCACTGGGCCCTTAGCACCCTTGATGAGGAACCGGCTCGAAGCCTGCGAAGCTTCGAAAAAGTGCTTCTTGAAGAACTCGGCTACGGTCTCGATTTCACCGCAGACCTGGATGGGCGGCCGATTGAGGATTCGGTGAGTTACGAGCTATTGCCCGACCAGGGGTTTGCGCCCGCGAAAGAAGGTGTCCGCGGTGATCTGCTGAAAGGCATCGGTCAGGAACGCTTCGATGATGCCGCCGTGCGGCGCGCAGCGCGCACACTCTTTGCGGAAGCGCTCGCTCACCAGCTCGGCCCAAGGCCGCTTGAAAGTCGCAAGCTGCTGGTCAGAGACAGCTGATGGCCCGGCGCCGCCTGCCACAGGAGCTCATCGTTAGCGTCGATCGTCTGGACGGCGACGGCTGCGGTCTTGGCACCGCAGAGGCGCGGCAGGTGCGGATCAGGAATGCTCTGGCCGGTGAAACTGCTGAAGTGCGCGTGCTCAGACGCCGAAAGGGCGAGTGGCTGGCCGAGGCACAGCAGGTGGAGGTGCCTTCACCACTACGCCGTGAACCGGCTTGTGAGTATTTCCCGCGCTGTGGTGGCTGTGTAATGCAGCATCTTGATTATGACGCGCAGCTGGCGCTGAAAGAACGGGGGCTCCTCGATGCGCTCGCGGGCGCCGGGGTCGAAGCGCGCAGCGTCCAGCCACCAACCCGCGGACCGCGTTATCACTATCGCACGAAAGCGCGCCTCGGCGTCCGCCAGGTCGGCGGTCGTATTCTCGTTGGTTTTCGGGAGTCCTTCAGCAATCGGGTCGGGCGCATGGATCATTGCCTGACCTTGACCGAATCCCTGGGCCGCCTCCTCGCACCGCTGAAGGCGCTGATCGAGGGGCTGAGTGCCCCGGACCGGATTCCGCAGGTAGAAGTGGCTGCGGGGGATCGTGAGCAGGCGCTGCTTTTCCGACACCTTGATCCCTTAACGGCTGAAGATGAGGAGGCCATCCGTCGTTTCGCGTCGCACTACGGAGTGCGTTGTTACGG
>JBCDDI010000255.1:0-5733 GCA_039180365.1 Pseudomonadota bacterium | reverse complement strand
CTCCTGGCCGTTCAGGCCGTCAGCGATACCGGCGTCGATAGCAGCACGCTGACAACAGACGCCAACGCGTTTGATCTACCGTGAGCGTCATCGAAGCGAGCAACCTGCGCGTGGCGCGCGGCGGCAAAACCGTTCTGAACGGTGTCAGCCTGTCGGTCGAGCAGGGCGAAGTGTTCGCCATGCTGGGCGGCAACGGTGCCGGTAAATCCACGACCCTGCTGTCTTTCCTAGGATTTCTCCCACCGGTCTCGGGAGAGGTCTCCGTCCTCGGCCAACCGGTCTACAACGACATCAGCGCCGTTCGGACGGCAGTTGCCTATCTGCCGGAGTCGGTCGCGCTCTATGGGCATCTTTCAGCTCGGGAAAACCTGACCTATTTCCTGAAGCTGGCTGGCGTTGAACGCACTGCCGCCGAGGTGGACGCGGTGCTCGATCAGGTATCGCTGCAGGGGGACGCCCGGGACACAGCTATGGATCAGTATTCCAAAGGCATGCGGCAGAAGACGGCCATCGCCCTCGCCATTCTGCGCGAGTCACCGGTGCTGTTTCTCGACGAGCCCACCAGTGGCCTCGATCCTGCCGCCATTGATGAATTCAGCACGCTGGTCGGCAATCTCGCCGCCGCGGGATCAACGGTCTTCATGGTCACGCACGACGTTTATGGTGCCTGCCAGGTGGCTGATCGGATTGTTCTGCTGCAACAGGGCAATATCGTCGGCGCCTTCGAAGCACCTGAGGAAGGACAGATCGACACAGAAGCCGTCCACGCCGCCTTCTCGGGAGCCGTCGCATGAAACAGATCACTGCCATTGCCGCAGCCGAATGGCACTACTGGGCGAGATCTAAACTTGCGCTCACGGTGGCCCTGGTAGCCCTGCTGCTGATTGTCCTAGCAGCACTCACCAGCGCAGAGCGGACGAACACACTGGCTCATGAGCGAAACAGTCTGCAAAGCGATGCGCTGGAAATCTTCCAGGCGCAGCCCGATCGCCATCCGCACCGCATGGTTCACTACGGCCACTATGCCTTCAAGCCGCCACCGCCTTTGAGCGTTGTTGATCCAGGGGTGGATGCCTACTCCGGCAACGTGATTTTCCTCGAAGGGCACCGGCAGAACACCGCCATGTTCGCCGAACGGGAAAACGGTGCCGTTCCCAATCTCCTGGGCAGCCTTTCCCCAGCCTTTGTGCTGCAGGTGCTTGCCCCAATCTGCCTCATTCTCATCGGTTACGGTGCCCTGACCCGGGAGCGGGAAGGCCAGACGGCCCTGCAGCTTTTCAGCCAGGGCGTCTCCCCGGCTCAACTGCTCGCCGGAAAATTCCTGGCCCTGTTTTCCGTGGCGCTGCTGATGCTGATCCCGCTTGCCGCCGCCGCTCTCAGCGCGATGCACCATGGCGAGGCGGTATCCATCGTCACAAGCCTGATCACGGGCTATGGCGCCTACCTCACCGTCTGGATTCTCTTTGTGATCTTTGCCTCTGCGGTGAGCCGGAACAGCGCCGCCAGTCTGATGCTGCTGCTCGGCGCCTGGACCCTGGTTGCCCTCATTCTGCCGAGCTACGCAACCAACAGCGGCCGTCTCGCAACGGAGAGTACGGGCAAAATCGAATCGGATTTCGCATTGCTGGCCGAACTCCGCACCCTTGGCGATGGCCACAACAGCGCAGATCCCGCCTTCGCCAGCTTCAGAGCGAAGCTCCTCGAAACCCACGGGGTGGAACGTGTCGAAGACCTGCCGATCAACTTCCGGGGTGCGGTGGCAACCAAGGCAGAGGCTGATCTCACCGCCGTGTTGAGACGCTACGCCGAGCAGCGCTTTGAGAGTGAAAGCAGGCAGGCTGCCGCCGCCGGCGTTTATGGCTGGCTATCGCCGGTGATCGCCATGCGGGAGCTGTCTATGGCGATTGCGGGCACCGATCTCCTCTCACATCACCGCTTCCTCCGGGAGGCAGAGGCACTGCGCTTCGACTTCGTGCAGGGTCTGAACGCCGTCCATACCAATCAGCTGAGCTACCAGGATGATATGAATCGGAGCAATGATCCTGAGGCTGAGCGCAGAACGCGGGCCAACGCTGAAAACTGGCAGGTGCTCGAGGACTACCGCTTCGGCGCGGCAACCAGCAAAGCACGCTTAGCCAACGGTGCGGGCGGCGCTTCGATTCTGCTGGTCTGGCTCCTGCTCGGAGGCCTGCTCTGCTGGACCGTCGGCCGCCGGCGAATCCTGTGACACTCTCCCAGGAACTCCATCGCGAACTGATCTTTCTCCTCAAGCAGCGCGCTGTTCTTGCCCTGCTGGTCTTTGTTGCCGCCTGCGCAAGTTTCACCGTCTGGAGCGGACTCGAGGAAATCGATCAGCAACGCGCGACGATCGACCATCTCTTAAGCGAGGACCGCATCGACCGCGAGGCAGTGCTGGAAGGGCAGTCTGACTATGGCGGTGCCGCCTACTACAGCTTTCATCTGACCTACGATGCGCCTTCCGACGGCGCATTTCTCGCCTTCGGCCAGCGCGACGACCACTCCTGGAAGCACCGGATTCGTATGCTCGCGCTCGAGGGACAGATCTACGAGTCCGATGCCGGCAATCCGGCTCTCGCCATCAACGGCACCTTCGACTATCTGTTCCTCGCAAGCGTTTTGCTGCCGCTCTTTGTCATCGTGCTCCTCTACGACCTCTTTGCCGCGGAACACCCCGCTGGTCGCTTTTTTCGGCTCGCCGCACCAACGGGTAACGACGAGCGACTCTGGCGCTTAAGAGCCTTCGTCCGCTCAAGCCTGCTGGCACTCGCGATACTCCTGCCGATGTGGCTGGGTGCAGGCGTTGCAGGAACGGGCCTGAGCACTGTGCTGCTCGTCAGCCTGGTCGTGCTTGGCCACCTGCTCTTCTGGTCCGTCATTGCCTACTGGTTTGCAAAGCGAAACAGCAACGGGCCGGTCATTGCTACCCAGCTGCTTGGTCTCTGGGTGGTGCTTGCCCTGCTCCTGCCTTTCCTCGGCGGCGTTGCCGTGACCACGCTTGTTGCAGCGCCGGAGAACAGCGAGATTGTGCTCGGCCAGCGTGAGGCCGTAAACGACGCCTGGGACCTGCCTAAAGAGACAACCATGAACGCCTTTGTTGAGCGGTATCCCGAATGGGGCGAGCAGGCAGAGATAACGGCGCCCTTTGAGTGGAAGTGGTACTACGCTTTTCAGGAGGTCGGCGATCAGTCCGTAGAGAGCCTGTCCACGGCAAGGCGTGAGTCAATGGCGGCACGACATACGGCAACCGGTTACCTGGCGCTGCTCTCGCCGCCGCTGTTGACCCAGCGCCTCCTTGCGCGAATCGCCGAGACGGACGTGATCGCGGCCCTTCACTACGAAGAGGAGATTCGGGCGTTCCACGCGACGCTGCGCGCCTTTTACTACCCGCTCATGTTCGGCGATGCGCCGTACAGTCTGGAGACCCTGCAGCAGCTCCCCGACTTCGTCGATCCAACAGCGGGTTCCTGAACGGGCACACAGTTCGGCAGAATCTATTGCTTCGTCTCAGCGCAACGCAGGAGGATCCCGATGACGAAGACGCCCAGGCACATCCTGATCGTCGGTGGCGGTACCGCCGGGACCGTTCTTGCAGCGCGGCTGAGCGAAAGTCCGCGGATGCGCGTCACCCTGCTCGAAGCGGGCCCGGATGACAGCAGCTACGACGACGCAGTTCTGAACCCGGCGCGAGCGGCAGATTCCTGGCTGGGTGCGCCGCATGCACCGTTGACGCTGATGGCAAACGGTGACGGCGTGATCCCGACGGTGCAGGGTCGCCTGCTCGGCGGCACCTCCGCTGTAAACGGCATGGCAACGCTCCGCGGTCTGCCAGAAGACTATGACGGCTGGGCGGCTGCCGGTCTGGAGGGCTGGGGTTGGGAAGACGTTGTTGAAACCTTCAAGGCCGCAGAAACGGATCGTGACTTCGGGGCGACGCCCATCCACGGGGGCGACGGACCCTTGACCGTTCGCCGCTGGCACCGGGAAGAAATGGGTCGCGCCCAACTCGCCTTCTACGACGGCATGGCCGAGGCCGGTGCGGAAATCGTTACGGACATCAATGACCGCAGCCAACTCCCGGGCCTCGGGATCTTTCCAGTCACCCTTGATGAAAGCGGTCAGCGCCTTTCGACGAGCCTGGCTTATCTGACCGAGGCCGTCCGAGCCCGGGAGAACCTCCTGCTTCGCACGGGTGCTGAAGTCACCGGTATCAACCTCGACGGCACGCGCGTCGTCGGCGTCACGCTCGCCGATGGCGAGACGCTTACTGCCGACGAGATTGTGGTGACGGCCGGCGCCCTCTGGACTCCAAATCTCCTGATGCGATCGGGGATCGGGCCAGCCGCTCACCTTGCCGAGCACGGCGTCACCGTGCAGGTGGATCTGCCGGTCGGCGAAACCATGAGCGACCACATCGGCCCCGGCCTGCGCTATGGCCACGAAGGTCCCCGCGGCGGCACTGCCGGCCCGGCGCAGAGCCTCTACATCGGCGCCTCAGACGGCACCAACCCCGACTACCACCTGTTCCCCGTTGCCTCATCTCTGAATGACGGCCCCACGGAATGCCTCATGGCAGTGTTTCTGCTCCGCTCCTCGGGGCGCGGGTCCGTGCGGCTCGCGGGAAGCACTGACGAAGGGCCCGTGGTGACCGTGCCTCCTCTGCCGGACGATGGCATCGCCAGACTGCAGCATGGCTTCAGGCGCCTTGCGCAATGGGAGCAAACGAGCGCGATGCGTGAGCTGGGCTGCACCCAGGTTGAACCCTTGGACCTCACGGCAGCAGACGCCGTGGAGCAGGCACTGCAACGACTGACCGTAAGCTACGGTCACATGACCAGCACCTGCCCCATGGGCACAGTGCTCGATGCCAACTGTCGGGTAATCGGCCTTGAGGGCCTGCGGGTGGCAGACGCTTCCGCCATGCCAACGATCCCTTCCGGGAACACCTATCTCGGCTGCGTGATGATCGCCGAGCGAGTCGCCGAGAAGA
Source organism: Pseudomonadota bacterium (assembly GCA_039180365.1). Taxonomy (GTDB): domain Bacteria; phylum Pseudomonadota; class Gammaproteobacteria; order Pseudomonadales; family Azotimanducaceae; genus SZUA-309. The sequence goes on along the minus strand of JBCDDI010000255.1, from coordinate 725 downwards.
TGAAGGCCGAACTCGCCGCTGACTGAGTCCACAATTCGCACGCAGAGCGGCATAAAGCTCTGCAGTCCCCTGCCTGCTTTGAACCTCTTTCTCTCTGGTCGTTACCCAGACTCCGGAGCGCTGTTGCTCCGGTTCTCAATCGACTCAGGAGAAACTGATGAAACGCAAACTGATTCTGCTGACCGTGCTAGTCAGCGCAATTCTCGGCTGGCTACCGACTGCCCAGGCCCATGAAGATGTCTGCCGACCCATTGACATCCGGCTCGGCCACTTCGATAAGCCCGCCTGCCAGCTCGACCCAGAGGAAGTCCTCCGAGCAATCGAGTTGCACAAAGCCCGCCAGCAAGCGCCCGTCCGATGGGTGCCACCACCGCCGCCGAAAAAGCCGAACCTGCAGGTGCTGGACATGAACGAGGGCTACGGCCTCGGAAACGCGGTTATGTCAGCGCGAGCCAGAGTGAAGAATGACGGCAACGCTGACGCCAGGAATTTCCGGATCGAATTCAAGGCCGAGTTCGTTCGCCTGGATACCGGCGAGCTCATCCATGAAGGCCCCATCACCATACGGATGAGCTATCTCGCGGCCGGTGACCGCGCGTGGTCCGAGTGGCTTTTCTCCGAACTGCTCGAGATCCCAGACCCTTACTACGACTACGTTGTCCTGTTCGTTGCTCTCGTCGATGCGATTGTCAGGATCGACGGTGGCGATCAAGGTGACATCGTAG
>JBCDDI010000254.1:0-5766 GCA_039180365.1 Pseudomonadota bacterium | reverse complement strand
GCTCATAGTTCACGCTGCGTTCCGGATCGGCGCCGGAGCCGGGACCCGCAGGTGAGAATCCGCGATTTACGCCGGCCAACACGCCCACGATGTCGCTTGCCTGCCAGTAGACGCCGATCCCTGGGGAGACCTCGGACTGAGAGCTCTCGGATGTTGTGCCGCGCAGGATGTCTTCAAATTCGCCGTCGATCTGCTCGAAGCGGGCGCCGAGCGTGACGGTCCAGCGCTCGATGGTGATCGCGTCAGAGAGATACAGCGCAAGGGCTTCGGTTTCCGCCGCGTTGGTCAGCTTGGAGCCGCGCTCCAGTCCGTCGGAGACGAGCACGCCGTCGGTCATCAAGAAACCGGCCCGACGATGGTCTCGTTCGACGTCGTCATAGTGGAAGCGGATGCCGGCGTTGAGTTCGTGATCCAAGGCGCCGGTCGCAAACTCATAGACGGTGCTCGCCTGGATACCTGTTGAAGTGAAACTGCGGTCGTTGTTTGTGACATCGAGCATCTGTGCCTCGCTGCCGTTTGAGTTGATGGCGCCGGTCAGAAGCGCGTACTCCGTGGCGAAGCGCTCCGGTGAGTCGAGCACAACCTGCAGCCCCGGCCCGAAGATGAATCCATCGAGTTTGTTCCATTCCCGATCAAATTCGTTGTAGTAGGCCTTTGCGTTGACCCGCAGGCTGTCGGTCACCTGTATGCCGTAGTTGAGGTGAGCGAGTCTGTGTTCTGACTGGAAGCGTCCGAGCTGTGAAGCCGAATAACGGCGCGTGGGATCCAGGGCGAAGTCGTCGTCCGTTAAGCCAAGATAGGTTTCGTTAGAGTCTTCATCTGCGTAGCCGAGTTTGAGGCTGAGCTGCTGGTCGCGCTCTGTGTTTGGCGTCCATTGCAGCTTGGCCGTAATGTCACGGCGGTCAAAGCCGGTATCGCCCCCGCCGTCGAGATCTTTGAAGCCCTCAGCGCCGAAGGCCTGAGCCTCAACAAGCGCGCCAAAGCCGCTTTCCGTGGTGCCGCCCAGGGCACCCTGAGCTTTGTAGTAGCTGTCGTTGCCGACGCTCAGGTCGACTTCAGCGAGGGTATTGGTTGGTACCCTGCGGGTTACAAAATTGACGGCACCGCCGACGGTGTGTGGCCCGTGGCGAATGGCGGCGGGGCCCTTCAGGACTTCGATGGACGTCATACGGCTGACGTTCGGCATGTAGTAAGCGGCGGGGGCGGAGTAGGGCGCCGGCGCGATGAGGACGCCGTCTTCCATCAGAGTAATCTTCTGGCTTCGCTCCGCAGCAGCACCCCGGATACCGATGTTCGGCCGGAGCCCGTAGCCGTCTTCTTCGCGCACATAGACGCCTGGTACCGATGAGATCGCCTGGCTGAGATCGACGTAGTCAAACTGATCGATCGTGTCTAGATCCAGCCGCATTCCAGAACCGGGAAGGCGGCCTGCCTGCTCTGCGTCGCCGATGACCAGTATTTCCTCGATGTATATGGCGTCATGAGTTGGCGTATCTGACGCTTCCGCCTGGGCGGAGCTTGGAGCGCCCGGGAGTACCGCGTAGGAAAGGGCGAAAAGCGGTATCGCCCGGGAGAGAGTCTGCATTGATATGCCTTAGAGGGTCAGAAGAAAATGAGAATGCGAAGCTATCTCATATAATAATTATTATCAAAGTAAGTCCGACATCCGCGAAAGTCTGATATCAAAGGGGGTTTTTGGCGCTACTCGAAGGGTCCTTGACCGAAGTAATCTTATGATTAATGATAAGTATTCTCATTAAGATTTGAGGGAACCGCCAGCGCCCAACTCTGCTGGCGGTCCCACCCCTTCTGACACATCGGAGTAGTAACCAGTGAAATTCAAAGCAGGCAGAGTGCTGGCGCTCGCTGCTGCAGCGCTTGCGGGTGGTGCAGTAGCCGAGGAGTCTGACACCGAGGAAACCAGCGGCCTCCAGGTCGAACAGATGACTGTGGTCGGCACCCGCACGGAGCGAAGCATCAATCAGATTGATGCCACGGTGTCGGTCATCACAGACCAGCAGATCGAAGAGCGCCTCATGCGCAACATTCGTGACCTGGTGCGCTACGAGCCGGGGGTGGACGTCGGCGGCAGCGCAGGCGGAACCCGCTTCGGCCTCGGAGGCTTCAACATCCGCGGCATCGATGGCAACCGCGTGCTGACCATCGTCGATAACATCCGCGTGCCCGATCAGTTCGGCTTCGGGCCTTTCCTGCAGTCCGAGCGAGACTTTGTCGACATCGACAGTATCTCCCGCGTGGAAATCGCCCGCGGCCCCATCTCAACGCTCTACGGCAGCGATGCCCTTGGCGGCGTGGTCGCTTACCGGACTCGTGGTCCTTTCGACTACGTGTCCGCTGACTCACCAACGGCCCTCGATCTGAAAGCCGGCTACAGCAGCGCCGACAACAGCTGGGTGGGTACGGGAACCTTCGCCGGGGGGAACGATCGTTTCGCCGGCCTCTTGAGCGTGACCTATCGCGATGCGCAGGAAACCGAAAACCAGGGAGAGGTTGGCGGGACTGGGCCCGAGCGCGAGAAGCCTGATCCTCAGGATATCCAGGTGCGCAACGTGCAGCTCAAGGGCGCATGGAACGTAAATGACTCGCACCGGCTGACGCTGGGCTATGTGGACTTCCGCAACGACACGGACACGCAGGTGCTTTCGGACTACGACTCGCAGGTATTCATCCCGGGTGTACCACCGGCGCTGCTACCCACCGTCAATAGTCGAGACACCGAAGATACGCGCAAGCGCCAGCGGGTGTCGCTTGAGTATGATTACGGCAATGAGCTCGGAATTCTGCACACGGCCCGCGCTGTCGTTTACTACCAGACTTCCGAGACCACCCAAGAGCTATTTGAATCGCGCACATCCTTTGGCGCCGGGCAGTTGCGCGAGCGGGCCTCGTTCTTTGATCAGGACATCACCGGCATCAATCTGCTGTTCGGGCGCGAGTTTGTTGGCGCGGGCAAACATGCGCTCACCTTCGGCGGGGAATACTGGGAGGTGGACAGCTCTTCCCTGCGCGACGGCGGCAGCTTTGATCCGGAGTCTGGCGCAGAAATCCCCAATCCGAACCTGATCTTCCCGACCCGCGACTTTCCCGAGACAACGCAGAAAAACGCCGCACTCTTCCTGCAGGACGAGATCATGCTCTTCAATGACCGGCTTATCATTACCCCGGGGGTGCGCTGGGATTCCTACGAAGCGACTGCTACCGCAGATGAGTTGTATCTGAACGGCAATCCGGGCATTGAACCGCCCGCGGACTACGATGATTCCGATGTGACCTGGAAGCTGGGTGGCGTCTGGTCCATCACCGACAGCGTTGGCGTCTACGCCCGCTACAGCGAGGGTTTCCGGGCGCCTCCTTACTCCGACGTGAATGTTGGCTTCACCAATGTCGCCGGTGGCTACCGGACCGTGTCGAATCCGGACCTCGTGTCTGAAACGAGCCAGGGTGTGGAGGCCGGCATCCGCTTCGGCGGTGATTGGGGCAACCTGCAGTTTGCCGCCTTCACCACCGACTACGACAACTTTATTGAATCCCGTGTTCCTGTCGGGCAGCAAGATGGGCTGCTGATCTTCACCTCAATTAATCGGGACCGGGTTGAAATTGAAGGCTGGGAACTGCGTGGCGTTCTGGGACTCGGCACGTTCACGGAGGCCCTTGCGGACTTCTCGGTTCAGGGTGCAGCCGCCTATGCACGAGGTGAAGACCTAGACACCGGGGCGCCCATCAACGAGGTGCAGCCGCTCAATACGGTTCTGGGCCTGCGCTGGGAACCGGCGGCCGGGCGTTTCAACACGGAGCTGATCTGGACCTGGACCGATGAAAAGGATGAAGAGGACATCGATGGCGATCGTCTGGCAACTGACTCCTGGAGCGTTCTCGACCTGATCGCTAATGTTAGAATCACGGAGAACTGGTTGCTTGACGTCGGTATCTTTAACCTCACAGACAAAAGCTACATTCGGTGGATCGACACCCAGGCCATCGGCAACGATGCGCCTGGCCGCTTCACCCAGCCCGGCACCAACTTCTCTGCCACGTTGCGAGCCACTTTCTGATGCGCGACATCCTGACAGGCTGCTGCAGAATTGCCCTGTTGGCCACTGCGGTCCTCATGGGAACTGCTGTTACCGCCCAGGAGCGTTGCGAAACCGTAGTGGATCCATCTCGCATCTCCGTCGCCGGCGGTTCGGTAACGGAGATTCTCTATGCCCTCGGCGCCGGTGATCAGATCGTTGGCGCCGATCGGACTTCGAACTATCCGCCAGAGGCGCTGGAGCTGCCGCAGATCGGCTACGTGCGTAACCTCTCAGCGGAAGGGGTGTTGTCCCTCAGTCCAACCCTAGTGCTCGGTGAAGACGATATGGGACCGCCGGATGTCGTCGCTCAACTCGAACGGGTTGGCCTGCCGGTAATCGCGGTGCCGGAGGCGTTCACTCGCGAAGGCGTCATCGCCAAAGTTCGCTGCGTGGCGAGCGTGGTCGGTCGGGTTGATGCCGGCGAACAATTAATTCGCGAACGGTTGCTGGGAGAGGACGTAGCAGCAGGCTCTGATGCGTCTCGCGGCCTGGTGATTCTTACCCTAACGGAAGGGGCACCGATTGCCGCGGGACGCGACACTTCCGGGGAGGGATTTCTTGCGCTAGCCGGGGCGACCAATGCCTTGTCATTCAATGGCTGGAAACCGGTTTCAGCTGAGGCTATGGCGGCAGCCGCACCGGAATTTATTGTCATCACCGAACGGGGCCTGCAAGCGGCAGGGGGGCTCGATGGACTGTTGGACCATCCGGCGCTCCGATTGACGCCAGCCGCGGCTGAACGCAAGGTGCTGGCCATGGACGGTATGGCCATGCTTGGCTTCGGGCTGCGGACCCTGGAAACGGCCGACCGTCTCAGGGCTTTCCTTGACGACGAAGCTGCGGACAATCAGGTGCTCAGTAAAGCTCACTGACGCGAGCGCATGAGTCTGCAGGACACGGTCATTCAACAGGCGCCGATCGCTAGATCGCGTGCAACCCGCCGGGAGCGACAGCACCAGCTCCTGGCGCTCTTTGCCGCCTGCCTGGCCGCAGTGCTGCTACTTGCCGCCGCGATCGGCGCAGTACCGATACCGCTTGTAAGTGCGGTCTTTGGCGGCGAGGGTTTGAGTGACCTGCATCGTACGGTACTGCAGGAGATTCGCTTTCCGCGGATCGTGACCGCTGCCTTCGTCGGGGCGGCCCTGGCGGTCACCGGCGCCGCCCTTCAAGGTCTCTTTCGTAACCCGCTGGCCGAACCGCAGTTGATCGGCGTATCCGGCGGCGCGGCCCTTGGGGCCGTGGGTATGATTGTTATTGGTGAACAGCTCTCGCTGCCCGAGTGGAGCGTGCCCTACAGTCTCCCGCTCGCAGCATTTTTAGGTGCTTCCCTGGTGACGGCCTGTCTCTACTGGTTTGCCGCTGGCCGCCGACAGCAGGGTGTGGCCGTGCTGCTGCTTGTGGGCATCGCCATTAATGCCATTACCGCCGTAGGCATTGGCGCCTTTACCTATTTCAGCGATGACGGCCAGCTGCGCACGCTCACCTTCTGGACCATGGGCAGCTTCGGCGGCTCGTCCTGGGAGAAGGCTCTCCCGGCCATTGTGCTTATCTCTCTTGCGCTCGCGCTGCTGCTTGCTGGCGCTCGTCGCCTTGATCTACTGCAACTGGGTGAAGCTGAAGCCCGGCACGTGGGTGTGGATGTAAACGGTCTGAAGCGTCTGGTTGTGTTCTC
>JBCDDI010000253.1:0-5769 GCA_039180365.1 Pseudomonadota bacterium | reverse complement strand
TCATGCAGGACGAGATCTTCGGTCCCGTGCTGCCGGTTAAGGGGTACAAAGACGTGGACGAAACCATCGACTACGTGAACGCCAAGGCCCGGCCCCTGGGCCTCTACTACTTCGGTCAGGACTCCGGAGAAGAAGAGAAGGTGCTGACCCACACGACCTCCGGTGGGGTAACCGTCAATGACGTGGTCATGCACGTGGCTCAGGAAGATCTGCCCTTTGGGGGTGTCGGCCCCTCCGGCATGGGTGCCTATCACGGCCACGACGGCTTCAAAACCTTCAGCCACGCCAAAGCAATCTTTACGCAGAGCAAAATCAACGTTGCCGAGCTGGCGGGCTTGAAGCCGCCCTATGGCGAGAAGATGCTGAAGGCCGTTAAGGCGCAGATGAAGTGATCGGGTAGTGACGTCGACGGCGACTCTTGAGAGCCGGGCCTTCGCCCGGGACGGTTATCTGGTGGTGCGCGGGCTCTGCCCGGCACCCCTGCGTGAGCAGCTGCTGGCGCTCTCGCAGGCACAGCTGAATCCACTCCTCGGTCCCGTCGAATTTGAGGCCGACGTGGGGTACCCCGGATCGCCAACCAGTCGCGATGCAGAGGGTGGCAATACGCCGCGACGGCAGCTGAACGCCTACACGCGTGGCTCTATCGTCCGGGAGTGGGCGGTAGGCCCCCTCGTCAGCAGCCAGCTGCGTCAGCTCTTTCTGGAGATGGAAGGTCAGGACGAGGTGCTGCTCTCGCAGTGTCATCACAACTGCTTCATGACCAAACATCCTGGCTATTCCAGTGCGACGCTATGGCATCAGGACATCCGCTACTGGTCTTTTGATAAGCCGGCGCTCATTTCCAGCTGGCTGGCGCTCGGCTCGGAGAACCTTCAGAACGGTGCCTTGAAAGTGATACCGGGCAGCCACCTCTTAGATCTCGATCGCGGCCGCCTCGACAGCGCACTCTTCCTGCGCCCGGAGCTGCCGGAGAATCAGTCGCTGCTGGCTGATGCGGTGAGCGTTGAGCTTGAACCCGGCGACGTGCTCTTTTTCCATTGCCGTCTCTTTCACGCGGCTGGCATGAACCTCACGGACGAGATCAAGCATACTCTGGTGTTCACCTATCACAGTGCGGATAACCAGCCCATTCCGGGCACCCGATCCGCCCAGCTGCCAGGGATTCCGCTCGAAGCGAGGAGCTGATGACCGACGACGATTTCCGCGCCGCCATGAGCGACGTGGCGCCGCTCAAGGCCGACGTGCAGAAGAAAGCCGCGCACCGCGAACAGCAGCTCGACGCTGAACGCGAGATGCCGCGGGCGGTTTCGCTGACGCAGCTCGAACGCCGCTACGCGGCTCTGGGTATCAATCGGACACCGACCGTTGACCCGAATCCGCTCACCCTCGGTGAGGTTCCACTGGTTGAACCTCGGGAGGTGCTCGAGTGGAAGAAAGACGGTGTTCAGAACGAGGTGTTTGCCCGCCTGCGGAATGGCCAGTATCCGATCGAGGGTTCCCTCGACCTGCACCGGCTATCCGTTAAAGAAGCCCGGCAGGCGGTCTTCAAGTTTTTCCATCTGGCCGACGCTAAGCGCTGGCGGACAATCCTTATAGCACACGGTCGCGGTGAGCAGAGTGCGACGCCGGCGCGGCTGAAGAGTTTCGTTAAACACTGGCTCGATCAGCTGCCTCAGGTAATCGCCTACTCGAGCGCCGATCGCCGCCATGGCGGGACCGGCGCCGTGCTTGTGCTGCTGAAGAAATCGGCTGCGGCCAAGGAAGAAACCCGGGAGGCCTATGGCCTCAAGTCTGATCCGGATGAAGACGACCGCTGAGCCCGACTAGATTCTGCCGGCGTCCAGCTCCAGCGCCCCTTTTGTCAGGTTAAGGCGCAGCACGTCGCTTGGGCCTTCGGCGATGCGCAGCGCGCGTACCGAGCGATAGAGGGCCTCAAGGGGATGGCCCACCACCAGTGCCGCGCCGCCTACCAGCTGAATGGCCGTGTCCACGGCTTCACCGATGAGTTCCGTGGCGAAGACCTTGCAGCAGATGCCTTCATTGCGGATGTTCTCGCCGGCGTCGGCCAGCCGGGCCGTGCGATAGACCATACTTCGCGCGGCGTAGCCTTTGAGCCGGATATCCGCGTAACGCAGCCGCACGCCTTCCTTATCGCCCCTGGGCTTGCCGCTGCGATCGGGCTGGCGCAGGTGTTCGACGAGAAACCCATCAACCCAGCGCAGGCTGCCGACGGCGGTGGCCGCAAAGGCGAGTCGGGTGTCACCGATCTGCTGCAGGGCCCGCGGCATCCCTTCGCCCGGGCGGCCGATCATGTGGTGCCCGGGGACTCGTACGTCGCGAAACTCGAAATCCGCATGGTGGCTGCCGTCGAGAGAGATGAAGCGACGCGACAGCGCCACCCCGGGAGCGTCGGTATCGATGACGAGCATCGCCGGCCCGGCATCAGGCACCTGCACCAGCGTGTTGATGAAGTCGGCGCTGGCGCCGCCGGTAACGTAAGACTTCTGACCGTTGACGATGAAATCGTCGCCGTCCGGGACCGCCGTAGTCGGGTTCGACGCGTCGTCGGGCTCGGTGAAACCAAAGCCGCCACGTTTTTCCCCGGCGAGCACCGGCTCCAGGTGGCTCTCACGTAGAGCCCCTTCCGCGCCGCCGAGCACGCCGGGTCCTGGGCCGAAGACGGCCCCGGCGAAAGGCGCGTTCAAGGCCGCCAGCTCGTCCCGGACGATGGTCAGTTCCAGCGCGCCTGCCGCGCTGCCACTGAACGCCTCAGGCTGGGTCATGGCGAAGAAACCGGCGGTTTTCGAAGCGGCGATCACCTGGCGCCGACCCTCGTCCGGATCAACGTCGGCCAGCGGCAGGAGTACATCCCGGGCGAAAGAACGGGTGCGCTCAGCGAGCGCACGCTCCGAATCGGTCAGCATTTCAGGCATGGTCAATAAACCCCTGCGACAGGTGAACGGCGCTCAGAGCGCCGGCGCAACAAGAATCGCAACGATGAGCAGGATCGATAGCACCATGGCTGCGAACGCGTAAAGAATGAAAGACTCCCGGCGGGCTCCCCGCAGCAGCAGCTGCTCCACCTCTTCCCGGGATCGCGCAGCCGTAGCGCTCGTCAGACGGTAGCGGGTAATGCCATCCGGCCGTCGCGGCAGTTTTACGAAGAGCTCCGGTGTGGCATCAAGGCGCGCGCTCACTTCCTGAAAGCCGATACCCGTATGGCGCGCGATCTGTGTCGGGTGCAGTCCTACGCCCGGATGATCAAGAAAACACTGATAGATTCTTGCCAGCCGGCGCAGCTTGCCGCGGAAGCGGAACTGGATGGGGATGATGCCGAAAATCATGGTTCCGGGAGTCTAGCAGGGACGGCGGGCGAGGATTGCCGCACGGAGCGGCGCCGGATGTCCCTCTATGGTTTTCCTCGGTTGCTCCGGATTCAGGGCTTCGGCGAGCGATTCGAAGGTCATCCAGGTTGTGCTGCGCTGCTCGGCGGCGGTGGTTGTGCTCTGGTCAATGACTTCAAGCGCATCGAACCCCGCCGCTTCCAGCCACTGCAGGGTGCTGGCTACCGTTGGTACCACCCAGACGTTGCGCATGCGCGCATAGCGGCCGTCACCGGTTTCGGCAGGGTGGAGATTCTGCTCACCTTTGACCACGAGGGTTTCCAGCAAGAGCTTCCCGCCCGGTGCGACGCACTCATAGAGCCGCTCTAGATGCTCCAGGGGATCTTTCCGGTGATAGAGCACGCCCATACTCAATACAAGATCATAGGGCACGGCGGGAAACGCTTCGAACGGCAGCGGCAGCAGCCGGTTGCTGGCGGATACCAGGGGTGCCAGGTAGTGGCTGATGGCCTCGTGCTGGTAGTAGAACAGCACGGAAGGGTCTATCCCCAGCACGTCCCCGGCACCGGCGCCGATCAGCCGCCAGCCGAAGTAGCCGTTGCCGCTGCCAACGTCGAGGACCCGGGCACCGCTGAGATCTCCGAGGGCGCCGGCAACGCGAGCCCACTTCCAGTCCGAACGCCACTCCGTATCGAGCGTCAGGTTAAACAGTTCGAAGGGGCCTTTGCGCCACGGGTGTAACTCCATGAGCGCCGCTTCCAGAGCTGCTCGCTCCCTCTCCGTGCAGGGGCCTGTTGCGATCACGCCGTCCTCAAGGGCGCAGGCCTCGGCTTCGAGGGCAGGCAGCGCTTCCAGCGCGGCCGTCCATCGGTGCGTGTCTCCGTGGGCGGCGAGCCGTGCTTCCGCCGCGGCTGCCAGGGCTGGCCACTCCGCGTGCCCGGCGAGACTCGGCGGTGCGGTCAACGGCATAAGCGTAAGGAGAAGTTTGCCGACATGATCAGACCCGAGCAGCGATTGATGCCCAGTTCAGACACTGGAACCAGACCTGCACGTCCCGGAATCCGGCTTCCTCGAGGCGTTTGAGATGAGTGTCCAGTTCGTCGGTCCGCATGACGGCTTCGAGGGACGCCCGTTTCTGGCTGATTTCCAGTTCCGAATAGCCGTTGGCCCGTTTGAAGTCCTCATGGGCGGCGAGGTTGAAGGCTTCCCGGGCAGGATCCCCTGTGCGCACCTTCTCTGACAGGAGCAGCAGACCCTCGCTCGTGAGCGAGTCCCGGAAGCGTGTGAGAAGATCGAGGCGTTCCTCAGGTGGAAGAAACTGCAGCACCCAGTTCAAGGTGATGACCGCGCAGGGTTCAAGGTCGAGGTGCCGGATGTCGGCCTCCAGGAACGTAACGCGAGGATCCGTGAGGTTGCTGCGTGCCGCCTCCAGCATGGGCGCCGCGTTGTCGACTGCGATGATCTCCAGGCCTTCCGGCGTACCGTCCAGGGACTCCAGGGCGTGGAGCATGGCCAGGGTGGTCGCACCCAGGGAGCAGCCCAGGTCATAGGCACGGGGGATCGGCGCATCGCGGAGGGCCCTGGCGGCCAGGAGCCCGGTCATGGGCACCACCAGTTCGTAGCCAGGCACCGAGCGCCGGATCATGTCCTGGAAAACGCTGGCCACCTGTTCATCGAAGGCAAAATCGACAATCTGCGGCCGTGCTTCGCTGTAAACGCGATCCTTACTCATAACAATTCGACTGATTCAGCATGCTATTCTCCCAGGCCCCCTCCGCTCCTGACAGTGGGAGCTAGTTCCAGCAGGCCTTTTCCCGCTTGACCGGGGGCTCTGGGCAGCAGAGCTGCCGCTGGCGGGGCGGTTCAGGTCAGCGTAGATCTCGCGAGAACGATGGCGCACAACGGCGAAATAGACCTGACCAGCCCGGAACTCTACATCAACCGGGAACTTTCGCTGCTGGCTTTCAATCGGCGGGTGCTGGCGCAGGCGCAGGACCCGGAGACCCCGCTCCTCGAGCGCCTCCGTTTTCTCTGCATTGCGAGCTCCGTGCTCGACGAGTTTTTCGAAATCCGCGTGGCCGGGCTCAAACAGCAGCAGGCGGTAGGGGCAACGCAGCGCGGTGCGGATAATCTTTCCTCCTCGGAACAGCTGCGGCACATCCGCGGCGTGGCCGAAGAACTGATAGACGAGCAGTATCGGGTGCTCAACGAAGATCTACTTCCGCAGCTGGATCTGCAGGGTATCCGCATCCTCGATGCCGAGGACTGGAACGATCGGCAACGGCAGTGGCTGAAGCGCTATTTCAAGAAAGAGCTGGCGCCGATCATGAGTCCTATCGCCCTGGACCCGGCGCACCCCTTCCCGCAGCCCTTGAACAAGAGTCTCTGCTTCATTGTTGGCCTCGAGGGGCAGGATGCTTTCGGG
>JBCDDI010000252.1:0-5790 GCA_039180365.1 Pseudomonadota bacterium | reverse complement strand
CGAAATCACCCGAAAAGCCATCCAGGAAGCCTTCGAGGACCCTGGAGAGCTGGACATGAACCAGGTCCATGCGCAGCAGGCACGGCGCTTCCTCGACCGGGTGGTGGGCTTTGAGCTGTCACCGCTGCTCTGGGCCAAGGTTGCCCGCGGGCTGTCTGCCGGTCGCGTGCAGTCCGTGGCCGTGCGGCTTGTTGTGGAGCGGGAGCGGGAGATCCGCGCGTTCATTCCCGAAGAATACTGGGAAGTCTTCGCCGACCTGGCACGGAGCGGCGAGGACAATGCCTTGCGTTTTCAACTCGTCAAAGATGGTGACGAGAATTTCCGGCCGAACAATGGTGAAACAACGGAAGCCGCGCTGGCGCGTCTCAGAGAGCGGGACTTTGTCATCAAGTCCCGGGAAGACCGGCCCACGCGCACGAAGCCGAACGCCCCCTTCATCACCTCGACGCTGCAGCAGGCGGCGAGTACGCGCCTTGGTTTTTCCGTAAAGAAGACCATGACCATGGCCCAGCGTCTCTACGAGGCGGGCTATATCACTTACATGCGCACGGACTCGACAAACCTGTCAACGGAAGCGGTGACGAGCTGTCGGGAGTACATCGGCGAGAAGCACGGCGAACGTTATCTGCCGGAAACGCCGAATGTGTATGCCGCCAAGAAGGATGCTCAGGAAGCCCACGAGGCCATCCGCCCCTCCAATGTAGGCACTGTGTCCGAGTTCCTAAGCGGCGTCGATGACGACGCCGTGCGTCTCTACGATCTCATCTGGCGCCAGTTTGTGGCCTGCCAGATGACGCCAGCCGAATACCTATCCACGACCGTGCTTGTGGAAGCGGGAGAGTTTGAGCTCAAGATCCGCGGGCGGATCATGCAGTTTGACGGCTACACGGCCGTGCTGCCGCCCATGTCCCGGAAAGAGGAAGACACCTCGCTCCCGGACTTCCAGGTCGGTGAGGCGCTGACCCTCAAAGATTCAGAAGGCGTGCAGCACTTTACCAAGCCGCCGCCGCGCTATGGCGAAGCAAGCCTGGTGCGCGAACTTGAGAAGCGGGGCATCGGCCGCCCCTCAACCTATGCGGCCATCATCTCGACGATTCAGGATCGCGGCTATGTGACGCTGGAAAGCAAACGCTTCCATGCAGAACGGATTGGTGAGCTGGTTACGGACCGCCTCGTGGAGCAGTTCGAAGATCTGCTCGACTACGGCTTTACCGCGCAGATGGAGCAGGAGCTCGACCAGATCGCCGAGGGTGACGCCAACTGGCAGGGCGTGCTCAACGAGTTTTACGGCGACTTCAGCGGCAAGCTCGAAGTGGCAGGCAAAGCCGAAGGCGGCATGCGGCCCAACGAGCCCACCGATACGAATGTGGAATGTGGTGCCTGCGGCAGGCACATGCAGATCCGCAATGGCAGTACGGGCGTGTTCCTGGGCTGTTCCGGCTATACGCTCCCGCCCAAGGAGCGCTGCACCAACACCATGAATCTCATCTCCGGTGATGAGGTGGTGGACGTGGAAGCCGATGACGAAGGCGAATCGCGGCTGCTGCGCTCGAAGCGGAAGTGCCCGATCTGTCAGACGCCCATGGACAGCTACCTCATCGACGAACAACGTAAGCTGCACGTTTGCGGCAACAACCCGGACTGCGAAGGCTTCGAGGTTGAGCAGGGCACTTTCCGCATCAAGGGTTACGACGGCCCGGTTATCGAGTGCGATAAGTGCGGCTCAGACATGCAGCTCAAATCCGGCCGCTTCGGCAAGTACTTCGGCTGCACGAACTCCGAATGTAAAAACACCCGTAAGCTGCTCCGAAACGGAGAGCCCGCGCCGCCGAAGGCCGATCCCGTGCCCATGCCCGAGCTTCAGTGCGAAAAGGTGGACGATTACTACCTGCTTCGGGACGGTGCCGCCGGCATCTTCCTCGCAGCGAGCCAGTTCCCGAAGAATCGGGAGACTCGCGCGCCGCTGGTCCGGGAAATCATCCCCCATGCGAACGAGCTGGATCCCAAATTCAAGTACCTGCTTGATGCGCCGGAGACAGATCCGGACGGGCTACCGTCGGTGATCCGCTATGCGCGCAAGACCAAAGAGCAGTACGTGCAGTCCGAAGAGGATGGTAAGGCCACGGGCTGGAAGGCATTCTATGTGGATGGGCGCTGGGTAGAGGAAGCGAAACCGCCGCCAAAGAAGAAGGCCGCTAAGAAGAAGCCGGCCAGGAAAAAAGCCGCAGCGAAGAAAAAGGCGGCACCAAAGCGGAAGGCAGCACCGAAGGCTGAAGCAGCCAGCGCCACCGAACCCAACGGGGAGGACTGATCCAGGTCCCCCGACCTGAACAAGAGGTGAAATGAGCATATTCCTGGAGATTACGCAGCTGGAAAACGGAGACATTGTGCTCCGCGAAGCGGAGGAAGAGGCCCCCGAGGACGGCATGGAGCTGACGGCGTCAGACAGCGTCGAACTTGCTCAGGCAGACAAAGAGCCTCTCGTTCGTATCAGCTTCTCCAATCAAGTGAAGGACATGCTTGGTGGCGATCTGGTTGGTGTTGCAGAAGCGATGATCGATGCGGCGACCGACTACCTGGATGGTGATGCCATCGAGGTAGAAGCGGAGGCGCCACCGCCGGTCATTCACTGAGCCTCGGCTCAGATGGACTGCCGAATCACCCCCACAGAGAGCCCTTCGATCTGGAACGGCTGCTCCTTCAGATCCACTTCAATCGGCTCGTAGTCGTCATTCTCAGGCAGTAACAGCACCTTGTTGCGTGCCCGCGTGCGTTGGAAGCGCTTCACGGTCACTTCGTCTTCGATCCTTGCCACAACAATCTGGCCGTTCGCCGCTTCCGGGGTTTTATGTACGGCGAGCAGATCGCCGTCGAGAATGCCCACCTTCATCATGCTGTCGCCGTGGACGCGGAGCAGGAAATCCGCCCGGGGTGCAAAAAATCCCGCCGGCAGTTCCACCCGGTCTTCGATGTGCTCCGTGGCCAGGATCGGACTCCCTGCGGCCACCCGCCCAACCACCGGTAAGCCACCGTCGTCAGGGAGGCGAATACCTCGAGAGGTGCCGGGGATCATCTCGATGGCGCCTTTCCGGGCGAGAGCTTTCAGATGCTCCTCGGCGGCGTTTGCCGAGCGGAAGCCGAGTTCCCGGGCGATGTCGACACGGGTCGGCGGGTAGCCGGTATCGCCAATGTACTGCTTGATCAGATCAAGCACCTGAGCCTGACGGGATGTGAGGTTCTCCATGGGGGGACTCCTGCTTTGTCTGCTGTAGCTTTGTCTGCTGTAGCTTTGTCTGCTGTGGCTTTGTCTGCTGTGGCTTTGTCTGCTGTAGCTTTGTCTGCTAAGGCGCCGGCTTCGGTATTCAACCTTGCCAATCAGCCAGTTGCGCTCCTATGCTTAGGGCCAGCTTCAAGTTCAGCATCGTCTGAATGCTGTTTGAATATACAGTAAGCTGGCAGTATATACAGTAGCTGGCCCGTTGCACAGCCCCAGGTTCCTGGTACACAGGTCCCCAGCAACGCCCCATGAGCGGCCGCAGGACGAAGAAATCTGATGTTCAAGCGAATTCCCGCAATCCGTGCCCTGAGGACCTTCCGCACCCTGGGAATCCTCTGGCTGTTTGCGCTCGGTCCCAGCCTGCCTCTGCCGGCGCTCGCCGCCGAAGGGGAAGCGGCCCCATCCTCCGAGACCGTGGAGCCTGCGGAGCAGGAAGAAACGTTCGCCAGCGGCATTGGCGGCATTGATGAATCGCCGTTTTCCATCGAGGGCCTGAGTCCTGAAGCCGCTGGAGAAGCCATCTTCCGGGAAGTGGATCGGCGTGAATCCGGCTATCAGGACCTGAAGGTTGATCTGGTGATGATTCTCCGGACGGCGAAGGGGAGTGAGTCCAGTCGGTCCCTGCGCATCCGGCAGCTGGAAGTGCCTGAAGACGGCGATCGGCTGCTGGTGGTCTTCGATACGCCCAAATCCATTCGCGGCACGGCCCTCTTGAGCTACGCCCACAAAGTGGAGCCGGATGATCAGTGGATGTATCTGCCGGCCCTGAAACGGGTCAAGCGGATCGCCAGCCAGAACCGGTCCGGGCCCTTTCTGTCGAGCGAGTTCGCCTACGAAGACATGGCGTTGCAGGAAGTGGAGAAGTTCACCTACCGCTTTGTTGCCCTGGACGAACGCGATGGCGAGCCCGTGTTTCTCGTCGAGCGCTTTCCAACAGACGAACACTCCGGCTACGCCCGGCAGCTTGTCGCCGTGCATGCGGACGCCTTCCGAATCGAACACATCGAGTATTTCGACGAGCGGGATCGCTTGCTGAAAACCCTGGCTGTGAGCGGCTACCAGCTTTTTGAGGACCGCTACTGGAAAGCCGGGCGCATGCTCATGAGCAACGTTCAGACCGGCAAATCGACGGAGCTGCTCTGGGAGGGCTTTGAGTTTGCCACCGGCCTCGACGCGGACCGGGATTTCTCAACCAACAGTCTGCGCCGGGCGCGATGACATCCCGCCGAGCCGGCTCCCGAGCAGCGCTGCTGCTGGTCTGCCTGCTCGGGTTGTTTGTGGCCCTGCCGGCACAGGCCGAGGATCGGCTGGTTTTTGGCAGCTTCCAGAACGCACAGAATGCGGAAAACTGGGCGAACCGCATGCGATCGCTGCTCAACGTGGAGGTCAGCGTCATCGTGGCGGTTGACGGGACCGGCGCGGAGACCTTTCGGGTAGTTACAGAGCGCCTTGAGACCGCTGAAGCATCCCGGGTGCGGCGCATCGCCGATGGACGGCAGCTGAAGTACTGGCGCCTGCTGGATATCGAAGCCGCGCGGTCTGCGCCGGCTGTTGCCGAGCGCCCCGTGCGCACAACCCCGGCACCCGTCCGAGCGCCCAATCCCCAGCGTCGAGCCAGTGCGGCGCCTCCCGTGCGCCCGACGGAAACCATCCGCCCGCGCGCCGTGGAGGACACTGCCGTGGTGCAGATGCTGGATGTGGACGTTGGGGCTCAGGCGCGCAGCTTCTTCAAGGAAGGGCTCGACGGCCAGTCGAAGTTTCATCCATCTCTGTCGATCAAACTCGACTACTACCGTGCCTGGGACGAGGAGCGCCAGAGCTTCACCTTTGCGCCTTTCTATCGTTACGACGCCCAGGACGACGAGCGCACGCATTTCGATATCCGGGAGGGCTTCTGGTCGCTGGTGGGGAACGATTGGGATCTGCACCTGGGCGTGAAGCAGGTGTTCTGGGGGGTGACTGAGTTCAATCACCTCGTGGACATCATCAATCAGACGGACCTCGTCGAGAACCTCGATGGTGAGGACAAGCTCGGGCAGCCCATGGCCCATCTGTCCCTGGTCCGGAACTGGGGAATCCTCGATCTGCATGTGCTCACCGGTCATCGCAAGCGCACGTTCCCCGGCGTTGATGGACGGCCGCGCTTTTACGTACCGATCGACGGCGACGACGCCCGCTACGAGTCGAGCGCCGGGGCAAACCGCATCGACGGCGCGCTCCGCTGGTCGCACCACCTTGGCCCTTTCGAGCTCGGCCTCTATCACTTCAACGGTACCTCGCGGGATCCACTCTTCGATGTGGTGACTGATGAGGACGGAAACACGCTGCTGACACCCTTCTACCCGGTCATCAACCAGACCGGCATTGATGCACAGGCCATCTACGGGGACTGGGCCTTTAAGGTCGAAGGGATCTACCGGACCAACTTCCCGGACAGCTACTACGCGTTTAATGCTGGCTTCGAACGCACGCTTGTTGGCGTCTTCGGCGGCCGGGCAGACCTTGGGCTTGTG
>JBCDDI010000251.1:0-5791 GCA_039180365.1 Pseudomonadota bacterium | reverse complement strand
GGGGCGTTCGCAAAGGCTGCCTGTGCGCATGCCTGTTTATGCTGGCTGCCTGTAGCGGCAGCAGCAGCAGAAATTACACGGAAAGTGAAGGACTGGTGCTCACCGGCAGCGTCGGCGATGGGCCCATTGTCGGCGCCGACCTGACGATCGAAGATGCCGTCGGCGACGTTATCTTCACCGCAACGAGCGACGAGACCGCAAGCTACAGCGTTGAGATACCTGACGGTACTTTCCTGCCAGTACTGCTGAAGGTAACCGGTGGTACGGACCTGGTGACCAACCGTCCGGCGGACTTCGAGCTGCTTGGGGTCGCCTTCGAATCCGGGCCCGTTACCCTGAACGCATCTCCCTACACCACCCTCGCCGTGCGTGCGGCTCAGTGCCTCGGCGAGTTGAACCCCGATAACCTGGCTCTCGCCTGGCAGCACATCGACGCCAATCTGAACGTCGGCTGGGACAGTGAGCTCATGGCAGACCCTATGGGAGAACCCATCGCCGATGGCAATGTGGCCAACGTTCTGCTGAGCAACGAGGCGCTCGGCGAAGTGATCCGCCGCACCGCCGCGAGCCTGGCGGCGAGCGTCAACCCGCGCAGCACCGACGAGGTACTGACAGCCATCGCCTGCGATCTCACGGACGGACGCCTCGACGGCGTTGGTCCTGACGCATCGCCTCGGGTAACGCTCACGGCCACCGCTACGGCAGCCGCCGTCCGGGTAGAGGTTGTAGCAGGTACACTCATGGTGGACGGCAGCGATGCTAACGAGCGCATGGACAATGCCCTGCAAACGGTGATGCCCGGCTCACCGGCAACGGTCCGAACAGTCCCGCCGCCGCAGCCGCTCATTGACCAGGCGCGAAGTGATCTGGCCTTTCTGCGTGCAGCCGGTGGAGACAGTTTCGGCGAGCTGGCGCTCGCCCTCGAAGGTGCCACACCGGCGACGGCGCGAGGACAGCTGGGCGACGCGTTGAGCAACTCCACAAGCCGCGCACTTGCCGCGCTGACGGACGAACTCGCTTTGGCCGACGAAACGGTCATTGCCACCCTCGCTGACCGCCGCGCAGAATCACTACCCCCGCCGATGATTGCATTCAGTGCAGCAGAACCGCTGGTTGGCGCCGGTCAACGTGCGCAGCTCAGCTGGGCAACAGTGAATGCCGAGGTCTGCGAAGCCGACGGTGCCTGGTCCGGCGACCAGCCAATCAACGGTGCCTTCACCACCGCACCGATCGCCGGACCCACGGAATTTGTGCTGCGCTGCAGCGGCAGCGGTGGCGTCGTGTCCGCACGAGCCCTCGTCGACGTAGTCGATGCTATACCGGCTCCTGCACCAGCGCCCACTCCGACACCCCTTCCGGACCCAACTCCGGCGCCGCTTCCCGATCCGCAACCCGATCCGGCCCCGAGCCCGGATCCCAATCCAGAGCCGGCTCCGGCGCCCCCACCGCCTCCCGCACCGGTTGTCAGCCTCAGCGCCGACCGGACCACCGTTGATGCGGGCGACAGCGTCCGGCTCACCTGGACGGCGACAAACGCCACCAGCTGCAGCGCGAGCGGCGGTTGGGGCGGTTCCCGGTCGACCAACGGCAGCCTGCAGGTAGGCCCCTTGAACAATACCGTGCAGTTCCAGTTGGACTGCACCGGTCCAGGAGGCAGCGACAGCGCCAGCCGGACCATCACTGTCGTCCAGCCGACGCCGCGACCGTCCGTCAACCTGTCGGCGAACCCCAGCACGGTGACAAGCGGAAGTGCCAGCAGCCTCAGCTGGACAACCAGCAACGCAGAGAGCTGCCAGGCTGCCGGCGCCTGGTCCGGGGCGCGCAGCACCGACGGCAGCGCCAGCACCGGCACTCTGAGCGAAACGCAAAGCTACACCCTCACCTGTTCTGGTGCTGGCGGCAGCCGCAGCGCTAGCGTCACCGTGCAGGTCGATCAACCGGCCGCACCGAGCGTGAGTCTCAACATCAGCGACAGCACGCTTGAACGTGGCGAATCGGCCAGTCTCAGCTGGTCGGCGAACAATGCCGACAGCTGCTCAGCCAGCGGCCTCTGGAGTGGCAGCCGTGGCACCAGCGGCAGCACAACCGTGAGTCCCACAGCGAGCGGCAACTACGAGCTGCGTTGCACCGGCCCCGGCGGCAGCGATACAGCAACCGTAGCGGTCACCGTGAGCGCCCCGCCGCCACCGACGGTCAGCCTCAATGCCTCCAGCAACGCCGTGCAGGAGGGTGACAACGTCACGCTCAGCTGGTCGAGCAACAACGCAACGACTTGCAGCGCCTCCGGGGGCTGGAACGGCAGTCGCGCAACCGCTGGGACAAACACTCAGGGCCCGCTGACGAGCGATACCACCTTCGTCATCAGCTGCAGTGGTGACGGCGGCAGCAGCAGCGACACCGTGACGGTGCAGGTCACGGCGGCCCCCGTCGATGCACCGACACTGACCTTCAACAGTTCCACAAGCTCCGTTGCCGCAGGCGGCAGCGCCACCCTCACCTGGTCCAGCACCGATGCGGACAGCTGCACGGCGAGTGGTGCCTGGAGCGGCTCTCGCGGCAGCAACGGCAGCGCAAGTGTCGGGCCTCTGAACGCCAGCGCAACCTTCACCCTGAGCTGTTCGGGCGCCGGCGGCAACGTCGTGGAGATGGTCTCCATCAGTGTCGAAAGCGCCGTCTCCCTGGCCTGGCAGGCGCCCACGGAAAACGTTGATGGTTCGCCGCTCACGGATCTGGCGGGCTACCGGATCTACTACGGCACCGAAAGCCGCGCCTACAGCGACATGGTGGAAATTGCCAACCCGTCCGCTACGGGCTACACGTTGAATCTGAGTTCCGGCGACTACTACGTGGCCATGACCGCCATGGATGCCGAAGGGAACGAAAGCGCCTACTCGAACGAAGTGCTGAAAAACGCACCCTGAAGATCACTAGAGCTCCTCCGGGGGTTCGGGGCCAGGGACTGGTCCTGAGCCCCCTTTTCTTTTAGGCGTCTTTTCGCAGCTTCGCGCGTCGGTTCGCGCAGGAAAACAGCGGCTCGGAGTGGCGACCAGGAGGTCACATGCTAGATTGGCCTGAGGACACGGCGTTAAAGGACCGGCCACTGGCGTGGGCGAGCAGACTCCCAGAACTCTGATGAATTACCGCTCATGGCGCTGTTCGCCGCTTGTGCCGTTGCCATGGCTCACCGCACTCTGTCTGCTCGCCGCCACAGTCGGCCTTGCACCAACCGCCTTCGGGGAAAGCACCCCTCACTCTCCGCCCGCGGTGATTGAGACCGCGGCCGGGGTGACCGTTGCAGCATTGCCGGGCCTGAGTTCCTGCAGCGCCAACGGGCGGCAAAGCCCCTCGGGACTGCAGCACCTCACCTCCGTGCCTGGCAAAGCATCGCAGCTCATGTTCAGCGACCGGCGGGGGCAGCTCTACCTGACCGTTGCGGACGGTGACGGCGCGCCCCCGAAGGTGTTCCTGGATCTGACCAAGTATCAGGCCTTCGGCTTCGAAGCCGCGGGGACCGGCGGGCTGTCGGGCTTTGCGCTGCACCCGGAATTCGCTCAGCCCGGGAAGGCCGGCTTCGGACGGCTTTATACGTCCTACAGCACGCGGGCCGACACCGGACGCGCCGCCTACCTTGACGAAGACGCTGGCACTCACGAAAGCGTTATCCGTGAGTGGACCCTGCAGGACCCGGAAAGCGAGCGTTTTGTAGGTAGGTCACGAGAGTTGTTCCGCCTCGGGCAATTGAACGTCCGCCACCAGATCGGCTTTCTGGCATTTAATCCCACGGCGAAGCCCGGCGAGGCGGACTACGGCGTACTCTATGCCACCATCGGACCAGCGGCTCCGGCAATCGGGGAGGAAGGTAACCCCGACGCCACGCCCGGAGACGCCACGCCTGAAAACGGCATTCTGCGCATCAATCCACTGACCGGCGTAGCGCCTGCCCGCTACGGGATCCCCGAAGATCAGTCCCGGAACCAGGCAACAGTTCCCGAGCTGTGGCTCAAGGGACTCGAGGATCCAAGGCATCTCTCCTGGGATCAGGCGACAGGCGCACTTTTCATTACCGGTGCCAGGCACGTCTATCGGATTCCGCGAGGAACGATACCCTCGACACCGACATTCTCTGCCAGCGACACCCTTGCACCCCAACTGCAGCAGAAAAACAGTGACGCGCAGGTCTACACAAGCGGTTACCGCTATCACGGCAGCGTTTCGTCCCTGCGCGGGCACTTTGTCCTGGCTGACGGCTTCCGCAAACGCCTGCTCCACTTCCCGCTACCGGAACCGGGCCGGAATTCTGGATCTGCCAGCGGCGATGACTCAGTATCAGCGCTCACCGAAGCACCTCTGCAAGTGCTTCCCCTCCCAGCGCTGGCACGGCAGGCCGGTGCGGAACGCGAGGGTCAGGGGTTGTTCCTTGGCAGCGACAGTGCCGGTGAACTCTATCTTCTGACGCAGTCTGACGGCTGCATACGGCATCTCAGCGCACAGCACAGGGAACAGTAGCGACGTGGAACTGGTTTAAGGAGAACGCCATGGATCTCGGCATCTGTGTGGCTTCGCACATCGGCGACATCGATTACATCGTGCGGGCCGAAGCGCTCGGCTACAGCCACGCCTGGCTCGCCGATTCGCAGATGCTGTGGTCCGACTGCTACGCAACCCTGGCACTCGCTGCGGTGAAGACAAAGCGTATTCAGCTGGGCACCGGCGTTGCGGTCAGCGGAACGCGTCCGGCCGCCGTCAATGCCGCGGGCATCGCCACCATCAATGCGCTGGCACCGGGTCGTACCTTCTTCGGCGTTGGCGCCGGCAACACGGCGCGACGCGTCATGGGACTGCCACCGCAGCGCATCGCTGAGTTTGAGCGCTATCTGCAAACCCTGGTACCGCTGCTTCGCGGCGAAGAGGCCGATTTCGAGCACAAAGGCGTAAGCCGACCCATCCGACACATCATGCCGGACAAAGGCTTCGTCAACTTCGAGGATCCCATACCCCTTTACGTATCAGGCTTTGGCCCGAAGAGCCTGGCTCTCGCCGGCCGCTACGGCGACGGCGCGGTGGTGGGTGCCGCCCGGGACGGATCCGCCGGCAGTATGTGGCACATGATCGAGGCCGGTGCCCGGGAAGCCGGCAGAGAACTCAAACCTGGAGAGAACTATTACACCACCGCACTGACCACCATGGTGGTTCTC
Organism: Pseudomonadota bacterium; assembly: GCA_039180365.1. Classification (GTDB taxonomy): domain Bacteria; phylum Pseudomonadota; class Gammaproteobacteria; order Pseudomonadales; family Azotimanducaceae; genus SZUA-309. The sequence continues at coordinate 596 of JBCDDI010000251.1, read as the reverse complement.
GATCCCGGCGAAGCCGTCGATTCGGAGCGGGTGAAGGCAGAGTGTGGGGCCATGGCCATGGCCGCCGTGCATTACAGCTACGATCAGTTCCGTAACTTCGGCCATCAGCCGCCGAACCACCTGGCAGGAATCTGGGACGACTACACCGCCCTCTTGGCCAAGGTACCGGAAGAACGGCGTCACCAGCGCATCCACGCTGGCCACAACTGCTGGGTGTTGCCGGAGGAGGAGCGTTTTCTGACGCCGGAGGTGCTTAAGGCTGCCTGCCTGATCGGGACGGCGGATGAACTGATTGAGCACTTAAGGCGGCTCGAGGAAGACGGCCTCAATCAGGTCATGATTCTGCCGAACTTTGATACCCGCTATGACGTCATCGAACGTGTCGGCAGAGACATCCTGCCGGCACTGCAAACAAGTACTCAGTCACCTCACCAGACCTGACCGACCTTAAGCCCGGCTGGAACCCGAGCACCGCGCCACGTATTCTCGAGCGCTTCGGCGCTGCAGTGAGGGGAGCACGTGCGGGACGAACAGAAGATCAGCACGGGCAGCTATGCCTTCCTAGGCTTTCTGACGCTGTTGAATGTCCTGAACTT
>JBCDDI010000250.1:0-5803 GCA_039180365.1 Pseudomonadota bacterium | reverse complement strand
GCCATCCGTTCAAGATGCTCGGCAACGGTTGCGCCACCAGCAAACATCGTGGGCGGCAGCGGTGTCCCTTTCGGTCGCCCGGTGGTCCCAGAGGTGTAAAGCAGATTCGGCTGCGGCGCCATGTCGGTAGGCGGATCAACCGGTTCGCTGGCCTCGAGCCACGCTGCCCAGTCTTCGAGCCCGTCGCCCCTGGCCCCACCCCAACCGATGACCGTATGCACACCAGAGGACGCCGCAGCCTCCTGTCCCCGCTCAGCCGTTGCCGCGTCCACAAACAGCACCCGGGCTTCCGAGTCGTTCAGAATGTAGGCCACTTCTTCGGCGGTGAGATGAAAGTTCACCGGAACTACCGAGATGCCTGCAAGCAGGCCGGCAAGATTGGCCAGCGCAGTCTCTACGGAATTCTCCGCAAAGACAGCCATACGGCGCTCCGGACCCAGATCCAGCTTCAGGAGCGCGTTCACCGCCCTGTTCAGGACTTCGTCGGTCTGCTGCCAGTTGAGCGTCTTTGTCGCATCGCTAACTGCGATCTCATCCGGGCGCTCCTCGGCCAGGCGCGCAGCAAAAGTGGTCATGGAAGCTCTTCCCCCCGAGATCCGTGAAGGGTCGGACGTTAGCAGCCGGAAGGATCATTTCAAAGGCTGGTGCTGGCGGCCTATGCTTGAGACTTCGACAGGAGGGAGGATTCCGCGATGGGGCGACTAGACGGCAAAATCTGCCTGATCACCGGTGCGGCACGGGGCCAGGGGGCTGCTGAAGCGCGGCTTTTCGCCGCGGAAGGTGGCACGGTCTGGCTCACGGACGTGCTTGATGCCGAGGGAGAGGCCCTGGCCGCAGAACTCGACGGGCGCTATCGGCACCTGGACGTTCGTGAAGAGAGCGCCTGGTCGGCGCTCATCAAAGAGATCGTCGCCGAAGACGGGCGCCTGGACGTACTGGTCAACAATGCCGGCATCTTCGCGACCGGCCGGCACTTTGAAATCGATGCCGCCGAGTTTGAGCGCGTTATGGATGTGAACTGCCTCGGGGTATTTCTTGGCATGCACGCCGTCTCGCCCGTGATGCGCGATGCCGGGAGTGGCTCCATCGTTAACATCTCATCGCTCGCCGGCCTCACCGGCGGCGTCGGCGCCTTCGCCTACCACACCTCAAAATGGGCCGTGCGGGGCATGACAAAGGCCGCCGCCGTGGAAAACGGTCGCCGCGGTGTGCGGGTGAACTCGATTCATCCCGGCCTCATCGACACAGACATGATGCGCGAGCTGCCAGGTTCCGAAGATGAAGTCCGGCTCACGAGACGCGTTCCACTCGGGCGAGCGGCAGAAGCTGACGAGGTCGCGCAGCTCGCCCTGTTCCTCGCCAGCGACGAATCCAGCTACTCGACGGGGGCTGAGTTTATTGTCGACGGTGGTCTGAACGCACTCTAGCGTAATTGTTTTCTCAGGCGGCGCGAGCGCAACTGGCTGGTTTGCCTGCCGGCCCAAAACACCAGGCCGTTTTTGCAACGGGCGGCCGATTCTGAGCTTCGATTGAACCTTCTCCGAGCTGACCGTGACACAACGTCGGGGCAACACCCCGACAGGTAACCCAACTTAGGAGAAGTTCAATGAAAGCCAGCCTCAGAATGGCAGCTACGCTGCTGCTCGCCCTAACCGGCACGTTCGCAATGAACGCCGCGCAGGCAAAATGTACGCTTACGGAAATCCGCTTCGGTCTTATCGGCCAAGGTGATTGCACGCTAGATGCAGACGATCTGCTTCGAGCGGTCGAGCTATACAAGGCCCGAAAAGAGGGCAAGTGGGACATCAAGGAGTTCTCTCCTGAAGAGCAGTGGCCGAAGTCCAGGCTGCCTGATCTGGAACCTGTTGCCATAGTTCATCTTCTGACCAATGGTGCTGTAGATACGGCAGTGGATGTTCTGAACTCAGGAAATGTAGATGCAGGCGCCTTTGACGTCTCCGTCGCAGTTCAATTTGTCGCCGTCACTTCCGGCACGGTAACTCCGCGGGCAGCGATTCTAACCGCATTCCCAGGTTCACAAGCGCAGGCACCGGCAATCCGTCAGAACACTGGGTGGTTTACGCTGCCCGACCGCCAGTTGAGCTACGACTTGGTATTCAGCGTAGATGTGGATCCTGGAAACAGCATGGCTGAAAGCGATAAAGGCAACAACGAGATGTCTTATGTGTGTCGCGTGCTGCAGGATGAAGCCGTTTACCCCAATCAGCAGGCTGGCGACCCGCCAATCTGCCCCGCCTGGTAAAGCCGGCCTCCGGGGTTCGCACCTCATGGTGCAAACCCCGGCTTTCTATAGCAGCTTGTCTCAACTCGAGTTATGGGTCGGTGAAATCGCGTTGATCAGATGCCCAACGCCTTGAGCAACTACACCACTCTCTCGCTACCCTTCAGAGCACTATTCCATACCGCGCTTGCCCGCCTCGCGAATCAGCGGCGCGTGCTCCGAAAACGGCACCGGATTTGTCGACGAACCCGTTGTGACACCGGCGTCCGTCGTCAGCGTCAGTCCGCTCGTGTAACCCGCCTCGTCGCTCGCGAGAAAGAGCGCGGCGTTTGCCACGTCTTCCGCAAGGCCAGGACGGCCTTTGAGCGGCGAAGTCTTCGCCAGCCGCGCCTTGGTTGCCTCGATGTCGTTCGGATCTCCGGCCAGGCCCGCGACCATCGCCGTAGCCATGCCGGCGGGGGCAATGCAGTTCACGCGAATGCCAAAGTGGCAAAGCTCCGCGGCGACGTTTTTCGTGAGACCAATCATGCCGTGCTTCGCCACCGCATAGGCGTGCGGCCCCTGCCCCCCGAGGAGACCAGCGGTACTCGCCATATTGATGATGCTGCCGGTCTCCCGCGGCATCATCACTCGCGCCGCGTGTTTACAGCCGAGAAAAGAACCGTTCAGGTGAATGTCGAGGGTGAGCTGCCACTCGTCGAGGGGCATGGTGGAGATAGGCCCGACGGCACCGACGATGCCTGCGTTGTTGTACATGATGTCGAGCTGTCCAAAACGCTCGACGGCCGCGTCCACAAGTCCGGCGACGTCTTCCTCGCGGGTTACATCGCAGCGCCTGAAGAGCGCGCCCTCACCAAGCTCCGCGGCCACGGCCTCGCCGGCCTCCTGCTGGATATCCCCGATGACCACTCTGGCGCCCTCAGCGATGAACCGCTGTGCAGCGGCGCGACCGAACCCGCTTGATGCGCCGGTGATGGCGGCGACTTTGCCTGCAAGCCTCATGAAACTCTCCCCGTTATCCCCTGCTTTTCGCGTCGCGAGTCTAGCACAGGGCTACAGCTTCCTCGGTTGGCGGAGCCACTGCGCTATGATCTATCAGGCGTTGTAATCCAAGGAGCCCAGAGCGATGGCGGAAGCCTCTGACGAACTCATGCACCCCACCGGTGACCACCCGGCCTGGAGTGAAAGCTACTACTTCAACTTCGTTGATCCGCGAAACAAGATCGCCATGTTTACGCGTATGGGTTTCCGACCGGGCTCCGGCTGGGCAGATGCTCTGCACGTGGTTTACCTCGAGGGGAAGCGCGTTGCCTTCACCTACGGGCGACGGGATATCGAGGGTGATCTTGGCGCTTACGATGGCGATCTCAACGTTGGCCATCTCAGCATCAACTGCCAGGCACCGTTCAAGAACTGGAAGGTTGCCTACACGGGACCCGCCCAGGATATCGTCGACGCGGCCATCCTGCTGACGCCGAGCAAGGAACGTCCGGAAGGCTGGTTCGAGCCTGCCGAACTCGCCATGAACGTCGACTTCCGCTGCACGTCGGATCCGCACTACGCCGCTCAGGGCGAACACGGCCACTTCGAACAGTCTGGCCACGTTACCGGTGAGATCCGGCTGGGTGACGAGGTCTTTAAGGTGGATGGCTACGGCGTGCGTGACAAATCCTGGGGCCCGAGAGACTGGGGCGCCGGAAGCCAGGCTGGTTCGAGCCAACCAGCCGATACCGATGGACCTGCACCGTTCGTAAACTGGTTTTCCATGAACTTCGGCGAAGCCATCGCCCTCGGCGGCTCCTGCTTCCGCGAGGCGGATGGTGTTCTGCGCGGAAAAGGCTGGCTGCTTCGTGACAACGTGCCCGTCGACCTGGACTCAGTAACCATCGCCACCCGCTACGCAGACGATTCAATTCTCCACGAGTCCGTGATCCTCGACGCCACGACGAGTGAAGGTGAAGCCATTCGCATCGAGGGGTCGGTGCTGAACGTCTGCCCCACGAAAATCCCGTTCCCGGGTGGTGCCATATTTGTTAACGAGGGGCTTGCCGAATTCCGTTGGGGTGAACGCACCGGCTTCGGCATCGCCGAGCACTGGCACGCCGTGCGGCGGAACTGACGGCGCCCGCGCAATCGGTTACCGTTCTGCTCCTCTATAAAGCTTCAAGGGGAGCACTATGGCCGCCTATTTTATTGCCCAGTACGTCGTCAACGACCCAGACCTTTATCGTGAATATCAGGGGGGCGCGGGACCGACGATTCAGGCTGCCGGCGCCGAACTGGTGGTTCTCGACATGGCAGCGGAAACCATCGAGGGCACACCGCCAGGTCCGCAGACGGTAATTCTCAAGTTCGAGGACACCGCCGCCGCCAAGGCCTGGTATGAAAGCGAGGAATACCAGGCGGTGGTTGGTAAACGCCTCGCCGCCACCGAGGGCTTCGCCATCATCTCGCAGAGCATGAACGTCGGCTGACACCGCAACGCAACACGTTCAGACGGCCCGGAACAACTCCCGGCCGTCCCAGCCTTCTGCTGCTTTTGCCACCATGGCGTAAAACCCGGTGATCGCCGGCTGGGCCGCATAGACTTCGATCATGTGGCCGAGCACGGCGGTGGTATCAACAAACGCAAACTCGACGCCGCTTTTGGTTTCAGCTCGGGCCGCCAGTGCAAAGCCAAGCTTCGCCCAGTGCTCGAGGGCTGCGTCAAAGTCCGGGACGATGTTTGCGATGTGGTGCAGCCCCTCTTCCCCAGGGCCGTATAGATCACGGAACGGGGACGGCCCCTCCCGGTCCTGCTGCACAAGCTCCAGCATAACGTCGCCCCACTGGCCATAGGCGGAGCTGTGCAGAAAGTCCGCCGGCTGCCCGCGATGTTCCGCCCGCGCAAGCTCAATACGTTCGGCAAAGAAGAAGGGCCCAACGCCGAAGCGTTCGTGCATCGCTTCCGCCGCCGCCCGGGCATCGTCGACGAAATAGGCAATCTGTCGCACCGGTGCATTCAGCATGTTATGACCTTTGAAGTAGTTGCCTGCCTCCGCGCTTCCAATAAGCATAGCCCCTTCATGGCTGACTGGCAGGAGCACCGATGATCACCGTTTACGCCGCACCTCGAACACGCGCCGTTCGCATCGTCTGGCTGCTGGAGGAGATGGGCCTGCCCTATGAACTCGAGCTGGTGAACTTCAAGCCCACCACCGATCGCTTCTTCATCCAGGATACGCCCACCGGCAAGATCCCAACGCTCGTAGACGACGATGTCGTCATGAGCGAATCCGGCGCGATCATCGAGTACCTGCTCGAAAAATACGGGGGGATCAGTGCGAACAGCCTCGCGCCAGCAACCGGCACGGCGGCGCGAGCACGCTACCTGCAGTGGCTTCACTACGCCGAAAGCACAGCCTTCTCTCCCTTGGGTGTTGTCATCTGGCTGACTCTGTATCGGCAGGATGCCAGGGACCACCCCGTCCTCGTCGAGGACGCACGGGCTCGGGCTGAGCGTACCTTCGAGCATCTCGCCATAGAATTCGGCAACGGGCCGTACCTCTTGGAGGATCAGTT
>JBCDDI010000249.1:0-5818 GCA_039180365.1 Pseudomonadota bacterium | reverse complement strand
GTTCTGCCTCCGGGTAGCTCTCCAGCAACCAGCGCCCGGCGTGGATGGCCCGCTCATAGTCCTGCATGGCTTAGAGGTCTTCCGTAGCCGCACCAAGCACCGTGTCGGCGTTCTCATGGTCCGGGAAGGTTTCTGCGAAGCGCAGCGAGCTATCCACGGTGGCGAGCTTTACACCCGGTACCTCAGCACCGTCGGCAGTCTCCAGGTGCTGACGATGCGCGTAGATGGCCGCATAGCCGGCTTCGGCCGCCTGCTCATGAGTCGGATAGTCGTAAGCCGTGCGCTCGTACTGCAGCGCCGAGGCGCCGAAGTCGCCGTTCTCAAGGAGCAGGTCGGCTAGCTGATAGTTGATGCCCGGCGACTCCTCAGCCTGCGGGAAAGACACAAGAAACTCTTCATACCAGTGCAGAGCTTCGCCGTAGTTCGCCGGTTGTTCCTCAAGCAACACCTCTTCCTGGTAGAGAGCGTGGTAGTGATTTGCCAGGTCGATGAGATTGCCCTTCAGGTAGTCCAGCACCTCCAGCATCGACTCCATCTCGAAGTGCTGCCAGTACTCGGCCTGCACGCCGTAGCGCGTGGCGAAGTCTTTCTTCGACTCCACGACCAGGAGCGGAAAGTTCCCTTCCGCGTAGATTTCGGGAATGCGCATGCTGAAGTGTGGCGCAACTTTGTGCAGGGGATTGAGGTCCACAAAGGCTTTGTAGACTTCCGCCGCATCATTGAAGCGACGCTTGTCGAAGTGGAACTCGGCGAGATTCCGGTAGATGCGGTCCTCAAAGCTGCGCTGACCGTAGGTGGAGAAATACTCGTTGAGGATTTTGGCGCCACCGAGGTTCGAGAAGCTGAGGCTGATGACCCGGAAAGTGTCTGCGACCCGGCGCTCCTCCCCTTCGTCCTCGCGTTCAAAGTCCGCATCAAAGTCATAGCCCTCGGCAAGCTTGTAGTCGAGGAGGGCGATGTACTGATGCAGCGCTTCCTCATAAAGCTCCTGCTTGTAGAAGGACCAGCCGAGCTTGTAGAGCGCGAGCTCATAGAACGGCGATTGCTCACCCATGCGGGTAACCGCAAGGTAGGCTTCTTCCGCATCGAGATATTTCTTGCGGACGAAGTAATACTCGCCGCGCCGGAAGTAGACCTCATCAACGAAGCGGGAATGCGGGTACTCGCTGATCAGCCGCTCGACAACGGCCATGGCTTCATCCGGTTGCGCAAGCTCATCGTAGGCCCGGGCCATCTGATAGAGCACCTGATCATTACGTTCATACCAGGGGTATTCGGCGAGGATCTGCTGGTAGGTGGCAATGGCCTGGCGCGGCCCCAGCGGCTGCTCTGCCGCACTTTCGCCGGGGAGTTCCGCGGCAGCCAGTGTCTCACTGGAGTAGCCGAGGGCTTCCGTTGTTCTGCGCTCGAATTCTTCGTCGCTTTCCTGCGCCGCGTTTTCCACCTCAGCGCTTTCGGTGAGGGGCTGTGCTTGCGATTCGGACGCGGCAGCAACAGTTTGAGCACTCGCCGGTGCCGGGAGGTCGATGACGCTGGCGCTGTCTTCGCCGATGACCCCGTATTCCTTTTCGATCTGCAGATCCGCGAGGCGACGCATCGCTTCCGGCGCCATCGCATGGCGCGGTGTTTCGTCGAGGAAACGCTGGTAACTGACCATCGCCTTGGCAAGGCTGTCATCCACACGCACTTCCTGAAGGTCCGGCTCGACGCTGCGCAGTTTGGCAATCGTGTCCCGGTCCTGGGCGGACTGACAGCCCGCAAGACCCAGGAGCGGCAGCAGCAGCCCGGCAATCATGGCTCTGAAGGTCATTCGCCTTCCGCCCCGGAGGTTTCTGCCGAGGCGACCGATGCCTGCTCCAGCGTGTCCATGGATGCCTGCGCCGCGGTGGCCCGGTCAAAGCTGTCGGCCAGCGCGTAACGGGCGCGGTCCTCGTAGCCTTCCAGGCGGCGCACGCGCTTCTCGAGTTCGGCGACGGCGACCCTTTCCAGCAGATGCCCCTGCCGGGCCATGAGGCGCTCAATGCGTGCAAGCGCGTCCTTCACCCGGACCCGCAGCCGCTTGATGGGCGCGTCATAACCAACGTAGCTGTGGGTCGCCGCCTGGCGCACCCGCACATAGGTGTTGTACTGCTCGGTCAGGAGATCAATGGCGCTCTGCGAGTCCGCAAGGTTCTCGTAGAAGCGCGTTAAGCGGTCGTGGTACTCGGTCTTCACGTTCCAGATGACCAGCCCGTAGAGCCGGTCAAGGCGCTCGGTTAAGGCCGGCTCATCAGCGCCTGCGAGCGCCGCCGCCAACCGATCCAGGCGGGCGCCGAGCAGTCGCTCATCGGTGGTTGCAAGGAGCGCCGGACGGGGTGCCACGAGCATGCCCTGAAGCCGCTTCGAAAGAATTTCGTGTTGTTCCAGGCGCAGGCGTCGGCGCGAATCGACTTCCCGGAACTGCTTATCCAGTCCCGGCAGGAGTGGCTCGTAGTAGGCGCGGCGGACGGCAACAATGTCCTCGAAGGCATCAAAGCTCGACTCCCATCGAGCCAGGCGCCGGCGCAGATCTTCGAGATCCAGGTAGTTGGAAAGGGCGGTCTGGAAATCATGGGACGCCATCAGCGTCATGAGGTAATAGGTTTCCGGCGTATCCGGCAGCTCCCGGAGGCGAATGACCCAATCGCGATCCTTGCGGATCTCCTCGCGCACCAGTACCTCGAGAAAGCGCCCTTCTCGGATGCTGTTGATAGACGCGTCAAGGCGATCGAGCTCGCCGCCGTAAGCATCCAGGGCTTCGCCATAGAGGACGGCGGCTCGGCCATGAACGTCGAGCTCTCCATAGGCATAGGGCAGCGCCAGCATGGCTTCCTGCACGGCCGCATCGGTCTGATTCCGGGCCACGAGCAGGTTCCAGGGCGCGAGGGCACTTTCAAAACGATTCTGCGACATGTCGGCCCAACCGGCGCTCAGGAGCGCCTGGTTGGAGAAGGGACCATCGAGACGAACCTTCTCCAGAGACAGCTTGGCTTCTTCGTAGCGCCCGGCTTCCAGGAGCATAGTGCCGCGCACGAGATTGGCCTTGTCTCGGATCGCCCGGGTTTCTTCGTTGCGGGCTTTGACTGAACCGGCGGCCGCGAGCTGCGAGAGGGCGTCTTCCTGCCGCTCCCGCTGCAGGTGGGCGATGGCCAGGTTGTAATCCGTGAACCCATCGAGGGTGGTCACACCCTTCAGGCGACGGAGTATGGGTGCTGCCTCATCGGGCCTCGCGGTCGCGAGATACACGTTCGCCCGCAGGTACTCAACGTCGTGTCTGATTGCTTCCGGAACTCTGCCTTCAATGCGCTCAATCGCCTTGAGGGCGTCCTCGAGCTGACCCTTCTGAAAGTGAATGCGAGCCAGTCGATACGCGGCTTCGTTCCGCACCGGTTCAGGCACATCCCCTTCAAGCACGGCGGTAATCGCACGGCCGGCACGATGGTGCATTCGATAGCTGAGTTCAAAATCGCCGACGGAGAATTCAGCATCATCGATGAATGGATAGAGCGTATCGAGCTCGGGTTCATCGAGCCCCTGGTGCTGAGCGAGTTCCGTGTCGAGGCGCTCGAGTGCTTCGAAGTAAAGGCCCTGCTTGGACCAGAAGATCGCTTCGGAAAAGTAGAGATCGCGCACGGGCCGATCTGCGCCAACAGCCGCCGCAGGAACAACTAGCGCGCTCACAGAAATGACAACCGTGCTCAGGGAGAGCGCGGTGGTGAAGAACAGGCGATAGAGTCGTCCCGGCCTCCTCATGGCGTCCGCTACCAGTCGTTCAGCTGAATGGCAGCTTTGCCCGCACCCGGACCATTCAGAGCGATGCCAAGGAGACGCGGGTCGATGCTCTTCTCGAAAGTGAACTGCTCGGTCTGGCTGAAGTCTTTGCCGTTGGTGAGCTTGCCGATCACCGTGACTTCCAGCTGGTGCTCACCGCCACGCAGATTGCCGCTGTAGATTCGCTGCGTACCGCCGCTCATGAGCGCGTCCAGCTCCTTGAAGCTGTAAATGTGATGCGCGGCGAGCTGACCGTTAATAGCCACCCGGATGGCGTCAAGGCGGAAACCTTCTACTTCCTCAAGGGTAACGAACACGGCAACCTGGCTGTTGGACGGATAGAGCAGTTGCTCTTCAAGGCCATTGAGCTCTGCCGCAATGGCGAGCACGTCGGTTTTTATTTCCTGGACCTGCTCATCGAGACTGCGCAGTTCCTGAGGAGACGGTTCCGCAGCCACAGCCAGCATTACCCAGCAGCCCGCAAGCAGCGCAGCACACGCACGGAAAATCCTCTTCGGCATGATCTCGAACCTCTGTTTGCCTGGCTGCCACGTCAAAAACGGGCGCACGCCTGTCCGGCGCACCCCAACCCGGGAGCCTTCAAGGTCACAAAGTCTTTACGAATCAGGGCCGCGACGGTGTGATCAACCGCACGTTTGCTGGCGCCGGCAAGCTGGGCCTCCAGGCCTGCGGAGAGGTTCACGGGGGAAAAGCGCCTCAGGTACAGCCGCGGCCCCGCGCGGGCGTGGCGCTCCCGGATACGACGGTTACGATGCCGTGAAGCCGTGCCTGTGCATTACCGCCGCAGTGCGCCTTGCAGTAACGGCCCGAGCGAAGACAATGGCGCACGATGTAAATCAGGATCAGCCACGCGTGAAACGGAATCTCTTCATCGCCGCCACCATCGTGCTCCTGGCCGGTGCGGTCTATCTCGCCGATCAACCGATTTTCCGCCCGGCCCCGGAGGGCGCGGACAAGGTGGTGTTGCTGCACGGTCTCGGCCGTACGGAAGCGGCCATGCTGATTCTGGAAAATGATCTAAAAGGGGCCGGTTACGACGTCTACAACATCGGCTATCCGTCGAACGATCTCGGGCCCGAGGCCCTGGTTGAGCAGGTCTCAGCCGCCATCGTCGATTGCTGCGAGGGCGGCGAGGACACCGTGCACTTCGTTGGCCACTCTCTTGGTGGCCTGCTGATCCGCGCCCACCTGGCGAAAGGACTGCCGGCAAACCTCGGTCGCGTTGTGCTGCTCGGCACCCCGAACAAAGGCAGCGAACTTGCCGACCTCGAAGAGGGGTTACCCGGCGCCCTCGTCGACATGGCCGGCCCCACGGCGCAGATGCTCGGCACAGGGCCTGATGCCTTTCCAGCGTCGCTGCCAGCGCCGAACTTCGTCGTCGGCGTTGTTGCCGGGACCCGTGATGCCATCGTCACAAACCAGTGGTTACCACTGCCTAACGACTCCATGGTGTCTCGAGACAGCGCCCACCTCGAGGGCGCCACAGACTATCTGGAGTTTGAAGTCACGCATTGGGGTCTGCGCAATGATCCCGACGTGGCTGCCGCCACCATCACCTTTTTGAAGAACGGCCGCTTCTCGCCGGCGGAAGCCGAGGCGCCCTGACAGCACCGGCTGCGAGAAGTAGACTCGCTGTAATCACGCGGGCGCTTGGGGAGGAGGGAAAGTGTCAGAGCAGGAAGGTCAACCGCTGTCGGCTGCGGAGGCGGCGGCCGGTGCGGCACTCATTGACGCACTGAAGAGAAACGCGGGCCTGACGATAGGCATCGGTATCATCATGGTTCTCGCCGGCCTTGGCGCCGTCATCGCGCCAGCCGTTGCCGGTCTGTCGCTTACGATCATGGTTGGCTTTACGCTCGCCATCGCCGGCATCAGCCAGTGTGTACTGGCCTTTAAAGCCGGGGCCTTCGGCCGCGGGCTCGCCATGTTCCTGGTGGGGGCAATCATGGCCTTCGCGGGGTTTTATATGGTCAGCCAGCCGGTCTCCGGCCTGGCCAGCCTGACCATC
>JBCDDI010000248.1:0-5826 GCA_039180365.1 Pseudomonadota bacterium | reverse complement strand
TGCGGCGGCGCTGGCCGAAACACCGCAGCTCGGTGAGCCGGTCTCTGCCGAGACCCTGGAACTCATCGACTTCACGGTATTTCCCGACGGCGAAGGGCTGCCGCCCGGCAGCGGAACGGCCGCTGAAGGACTCGTCATTTACCAGACCCAATGTCGCGTCTGCCATGGTGAAGGCGGTGAGGGTGGGCCGAACGACCGGCTTGTTGGGGGGCAGGGGTCGCTGGCTTCCGGCGAACCGGTAAAAACCATCGGCAGCTACTGGCCTTATGCCACAACGCTCTTCGACTATCTTCGCAGAGCGATGCCCCATCAGGCGCCGGGTTCCCTCGACAACGACGCGCTCTACGCGTTGAGTGCTTACCTGCTCTTTGAGAACAACATCATCGACCGCGACACGCCCATGAATGCGGAAACGCTGCCCGGGGTAGAGATGCCGAATCGCGAGGGTTTCACTCCGGCCTGGCCGCCATCGGAGGATTGAAACGCCCCCTGACCCTCACAGGCCCGTTTGCAAAGGCCTGTTCACTAAGGCCCGTTCTCAAAGGCTCCTTATCAAAAGCCCATAGTTGCCTCAGACGGTACTCGGGCCCGCGGGGCTTTCAGGAGATTCTCGATCCGATAGACGCGACCGTGTTTGATGGTCATCACCACGTTGTCCGCGTCAGCGATTCGCGCCAGGGGATCACCGTCTACCACCACCAGATCAGCAATCCTGCCTGGAGCGAGGGTGCCGATGTCGTGCTCAACGCCGGCCGCCTGGGCGGACTTCACCGTTGCCGCACGGAGGATCTGTGCCGGTGTGAGCCCGGCCCGCTCAAAGAGGCGCAGCTCCGCATGAAGCCCTGCACCGTAGGGCACGAAGGGTGAATCTGTGCCGGTAACGAGTAGCGCATCCGCCGCAACCAGGTCCCGCAGAAGCGCCGCGTGGTTAGTCGCCGTGGCCCGGGCAGCGCTGCCAAACATGCGGCTTAACATGGCGGCCGCCTGGCGTCCGGCTGCTCCATAGAAATGCTCGAACTGCGGCGTGTCGAATAGATCGGTCTCGTCGCTTGCGATCACGGAGTAGCCCGGAAGTACTGCCGTAGCCGTCATACCCATGCCGGACGCGGCGAGGAGCTGCACCACATCCTGATAGCTCCTGCCCAGCGCGCTGACTTTCGGCGCGTAGCCGCGCCGGCTTGTGCCACCGATGTGCTCCACGTGATCCATGCCGTGAGCCACCGCAGGAAACAGTTCGTGGGAGGAAACAGGGATGCCGAGCTTGTGCGCGAAGTCGAGCACGCGCTTCTGTCGATGATCGGGCAGGCGGACGTAGGTTTTGATGAAATCAAACTGAAGGCGCTCGGCCCGCTCCAGGGCCCGGTCCAGATGGATATCTGAACCAATGCCTTCGGCCACGGAGTAGTACACCCGATTCCCGTCTGCCAGATAGCCGGTAACGTGGGTGCGCGGCCCCGGGAAGGTGCCGCTGTCCCAGATCTCCTGGCGCTCTTTCGCCACATAGGGATGTGAGCCCGGATCGCGAACGCTGGTGATGCCCCAGGCGAGCCAGGCCCGGCCCTGCGCTTCGCTGATTTCGCCCATGTGTCCGTGCATTTCGAAGAGCCCGGGGAAGGCGGCCTTATCGCTCATATCCACATCGGCTTCGCCCGGGGCGCCGGGTTCCAGCTTCTCGATACGGTTGCCGTTGATGGTCAGGAGAACGTCCTGCTGATAGCTGTCCCCGGTGCCGTCGAAGAGGCGGCCGATCCGCAGCGTCCAGGTTGCGTTGAGCTGTGCCTGGGACCAGTTGATCGTGGGCGTGATGTCCTCTGTTGCGCCCGTGTCGACGTTCAGGCGCAGCATGCGATCGGCGTTCATGAACACCAGGTATTGGCCGCCGAAGGACCAGTTCGGGCTGTCGGTCAGCTGGGCCGTGAGTGGTTCCGGATATCCGGCAGGTTGAAAATCCTCGGTGAGCGCCTGCTGCCAGAGCTGACCGTCCTGCACGTAGGTCATGGACTGTCCGAAAGGCGCGAGCGCCGCATTCACCAGGCTGCGGTGTGGCACAGGTTCTACTTCGTAACGTTCGCCCGTTGTCGGCGAAGCGACGGTGAGCCGGTATACGCCCTCCCGATAGCGACTGCTGTAGGGGGCGAGCTGAGTGGTGGCCACGTAACTGCCATCGGAGCTCCAGCTGATGCCCTGGGCCGGGATGGGTGTAGCTACCGGGGTCAGGCTGCCGTCCTCCAGGTTCACCACCGTAAGCTGACTGGCGAGGGGACTGCCGGCGATGCTGGCGAAGAGCGCGATCGATTTACCGTCCGGTGACCAGGCCGGGTTAGCAACGCCACCCGCGGCGATAGGCACGGCGCTGTGACGCTTGAGCGCACGGTCATAGATCGCAAGGCCCGGAGTGCCGCTCGGGCCTTGCTCAGTGATGTAGGCGATCTGATTGTCATCCGGCGAAAACTGCGGTGAGCGTTCGGCCCAGGGCGTGTTGGTCAGGTTTTCGAGGCGCTCTTCGTCAGGGTTCCAGAGCCAGAGATCGCCGAGTGCTGTGAAGGTCACGTAGCGACCATCGGCGGAGATGGCCGGCAGCGACAGACCCAGGGCTCGGCGGGTGCTGGTGTCGTCATGATCACGTCGGCGTCGCTCGTAGGAGGGGCGGTCCAGCTCGAAGGTGGCTTCAAAGGGCACGGCCATCCGTTCCCCACCTGGCAGCTGCCGATTGATCAGACCATTTGCCGTGTAGAGCAGACTGCCATCTTGAGACCAGCTCGCCGCGAAAGGGAATACGTCATCACCGGATTGACTCAGGGTGCCTGGTTCTCTTCCGTCGGTGCTGCCGTCGGCGGCGATGACCTTCAATTCGCTCACCCCCGGGCTGCCAAGCTGATAGCTCAGGCGAGAGCCGTCCGGATGCCAGGCTGCGCCGGCCATGGTGCCGCTGTCGGTTGCCGCAACACGGGTTTCAAAGCTTGCCAGATCGAGGATCCGGAGCTCCGCACGGCTGGATTCAAGCTGAGCCGCAAAGGCGAGTTCACGGCCGGAAGCTGACCAGGCAGGTCCTGATTCATTCTCCGGCGTGTCCGTAACCTGAGTCAGACTGCCATCCGTGAGCGACAGCACCCAGATGTCGTAGTTGCCGCTGCGATCGGAGGCAAAGGCGAGCAGCTCGCCGCTCGGAGAGACGGCGGCTTCGCGGTCATCGAAGGGATCTCGAGTTTCGGCCTGCGGATCGCTGCCGCTGGCCTCCACGGACCAGATGTCCCAGTTGCCGTTGCGGTAGCCGTGAAAGTAGAGGCGCGATCCGTCGGGGCTCCAGGTCGGTTCCCGGGCGTCGTAGTAGTAGCCGATGAGTGCTTCTGCGGGCCCGCCGCTGGCGGCCATGCGGAACAGTACACCCTGCAGACTGAAGGCGATGTGCTGACCGTCGGGGCTGAGGGCCGCGGCGACGTTGGTCCCTTCGCTGATGGTGACGGTTTTTTTCTGAGTGGGCGTCGGTGTCGGTGCTGCGGGTACCGCCGGTGTATCCAGATCCTGAGCGGATGGATCCGGGACGGCGGTGCTTTCCGTCTCGCTACCGCCGCAGGCGGTGACCAGCGTCAGAACAATCAGCAGCAGGCTGCCCCTGAGCGAAAAGCGGCCAAAGCCATCCGCCATGTTCACCGTCATGTTGCACGCCTTCTATCTTGAAGCGGTCAGTATGGTAGATGGTTCGGTGCGCTGGCCAGTGCTCGTCTAAGGAGCATCCTTTGGCGGCAGCGTCTTCTCCTGAAGCTCGAGGTTCCGGTGGAAGTGTTCTTTCCAGAAGAGCTCGAAGGGGAACTGATAGTCCTGCTCAACTTCTGGCGGCCGCTCCTTAAGCGTCACGCCCGTCAGCAGGAACGCGAAGAACACCGCCTGACCGACAAACAGGACAACCTTGTCATAGGGATCTGTCCATTTCAGTGGTGCCTCGCTGTCACGGGCCACCAGTAGATGGTCGATGGCCCAGTGCGGGGTGGCAACGGGTGCCAACAGCCCCTGCAGCTGGGTCTGGATAGCCACGGCGACGCTGCCAGCTCTTGTGCCCACCTTTTCTGGCAGGCTCTTCCGATTCGCCGGTGGGGCCAGGCGCTGATCGAGCTGTTTCAGCGTGCGGGCGTAGCCCAGGCGATCCTGATAGCAGGACTCGCCGAGTTCGTCCGCGGAAGCACGGAAATCGTCGAGCAGTCGCCTATGCATGGCGCGAACAAAGGGGATAGGCCAGTAAACGGCGCTGACAAGCTGCGCGAGCAGGTGCCAGGGGCGATGGCCGCGCTTCAGATGACAGAGATTCACGATCATGACCAGGTCCTGGAGATTACCCGGCCAGTGGCGGGCCGCCGCCGGCAGGGCCAGCTCGTGACCCCCAAGGAGAAGCAGCGGCTGCTCTCCAGGACTCTCAAGGAAGCGCAGCTCATCCTCGAGACCAAGCCTGCGCTGCCAGTGCGCGAGCCTTGCGCGCAGTTTGTCTTCCTCGATCGTTGCATAGCCGCTGGCCGCGCTTCGGCTGCGGAGCAGCTGGCGCAGCCAGGCCCCAAGGGCCACAAGCGCGCCTGCAGCCCAGAGTCCGACGAGGAAGCGCCAGGCGCCGAGCGTTGCGGCTTCCCGCTCCGGCAGTTCTTCGACGAACACCACCATCCGACTTGCGGGAAACAGCCATACACACAAGGGCAGCAACAGCAGCATGATCATTGCGGTCTTCCGGAACGACTGACCGTACTGAAACTCATTCACCGGGATGCGCCGCTCGAAGAAGGCCAGCAGCGCAACCAGCAGCAGTGCCGTGAGCATGGCGCGGATCACGTCCGGCAGCGCGTCGAGGAGATTGATGGCGCCGATCAGCGCATCCAGCGGCAGCGCTGCCACCCGCTCCAGCGTGCTCAGCTCAGCTTCGTTTACCGATGCTTCCATGGTGAACGGACTATCCGCCGAAGACAGCTTCAAGCAGGCCGCGGAGGAGTGCGTAAAAAGCGCCAAGGCCCGCAACGAAAGCCACTGTCAGCAGCACGGCGTTTGAACGCGGCCCGCCCTGAGCAAAATGCAGGACGTTGACGGCACCGCTCGTGAGCAACCCGAGCACGATCACGGCCAGAATCAGTCGGGCGTGTTCAAGCTGCAGAGCCAGTGGCGTCATCAGCAGGAGCAGCAGCAGGCTCGTGGCTAACAGCAGCAGGAGCGCCTGAAGACACTGCCGCAGACGCGGTCTTGGCACTTTCCGGGTCAGCAGCGCTGCCGCGATGTAGACGCCGGAGAGTACCGTAAAGAGCGCGAGGCCCACCTCGAGATAGGAAAGGCCGAAGAACATGCGCAGACACAGAGCACCGAGCACCGGCGTGGCGATGGCGGCCATAGCCATCAGGCGGGCGTCGAAGGTGATGCGCTGGGGGGTGCCACCACGAAAGGTCATGCGATAAAGAGCCCGGCCGATGCTGAGTGGCGCCTGCGCCATTGCCATTCCTCGAGTTGTCCCCGGCAGCATACTAAGATGCCCGGGTCCGTCCACCGGGTAAGACGATGCCTCGCCTGTTACGTCACTTTGGTCTCTTTATCGCTTATGGCGTGCTGGGCGCGCTCATCTTTGCCATCACCGGTGCGATCCTGTTCCTTGAGAACCGGCCGGATCTGCAGCTCTGGCACACGGTCGACCTTGACGCTGAGTACGAGGCGGGTCGCGTCGAGGACTTCGAGGCCTATCTTGCCCTTGAGGCGCAGCTCTTTGCGGAGCTGGATGAAAAGGTGCTCGACGAAGTACCAGAGGCGCCGGAACCGGGGATCAACCGCTACGATCGGAGCAGCCTTTCCTCACCCCTGCGCTGG
>JBCDDI010000247.1:0-5827 GCA_039180365.1 Pseudomonadota bacterium | reverse complement strand
GGTGTCGGGACTCGCCCTGGCGCTCTTCTGGCTGACCTTCAAACGCAGCCGGCTCCGGGGCGACTGGCGCGGTGAGGTGAAACCCGCCTGGCTCGCAGTCGCGGCACTGCCCTGGGTGCTTGGTCTCCTGCTTGGCCTGATAAGCTGGACCGAGCCCGGTGCCCGCCGCAGCGTTGCCCTTGTCCAGGGCAACATTGAACAGGCGACCAAGTGGGACCGGGACAATCGCCTGCCGATCATTCGCCACTACCGGGCTCTGTCAGAACCGCACTGGGGCGTGGACCTGCTGCTCTGGCCGGAAGCCGCTATCACGGTTTTTGAGCATCAGGCCGAGGAATTGCTGGCCGTGCTCGACGGCCGCGGCAAGCGCGAAGGTACCGGGCTAGTCATTGGTCTCCCGGCTCTGGAAGCCTATCCCGGCGGCGACTATGCCTTTCTCAATACGGCCCGGGGTCTCGGTACCGCAAGCGGCCGCTATGTGAAGCGACGGCTCGTTCCCTTCGGCGAATATGTGCCCTTGGAGGGTCTGTTGCGTGGCCTTATCGAGTTTTTTGATCTCCCCATGTCCCATGCGGAAGCGGGCGCCTGGCGGCAGGCGCCGCTGACGATCGGAACGGCTACGGCGAACATGGCCATCTGCTACGAAATTGTCTATCCGGAGCTCGTCCGGGATCCGGTGGACGTGCTCCTGACCATCTCCAATGACACCTGGTTCGGTGCCAGCATCGGTCCTCATCAGCACATGGCCATCGCCCGCATGCGGGCGCTGGAGAACGGCCGCTGGCTGCTGCGGGCGACGAATAACGGCATCACGGCCATCGTCGCTGCGGACGGTGCTATCCGGGAGCGGCTGCCGCAGTTCGAGGCTGGGGTCCTGACCGGCGAGTATCGCGAGATGACGGGCCGCACCCCCTTCAACCGGTTCGGTCCCTTGCCCCTGTATCTGAGCCTCCTGGCCCTTGCCGGCTGGCTCGGAGCGCGAGCGCTTGGTCCTGGAGGGAGCGATGCCCGGTGAGCAATTATCTCGTCAGCCATCGCTTTGTAGACGGCGGTGAGTCCCGCAGCGGCTGGGACACGCGGCTGTGCCGTATTGAAGTTGCCGGCGGGACACAAAGTATCCTCGAGGCCGCCTGTGACTACCTGATCGAACTGGTCCCGGCGCTGGGACGGGAAGTCGAGGCTGATAGCGACAGGATGTTCCCCATTGAGTTCCACTTCCCCGGATCCCTGATCCTTTCCGAGCGGAGCTTCTGGCGCCTGGTGGCCGAGCGGTTGACGAATGCCGACGAATTCGTGGCTACCTATATCGACGCGCTGGCAAGGTTGCCGGCTGCTTTCTATCACGATGAGCATGCCGCCTGCGGTGCAAACGCGGTGTTCAGTCGCCTGGACGTACTGGCAGAAAACTATGACAGCGGGACGCCTGCGTTTTCGAGGGCCTTTCTCACCTACCTCCGATCCTTGTGTGATCTTGATCATGAAGTACAAGAGGATCACTACATCTCCCTGGCACTTAATCTGCTCGAATCCCAGAGTTTTGAAAATCATGTTGCGCTGCTAGGCACGCGACTGGGCTACGGTCAAAACGCTAGGCGGTCCTTCTCTTATTTACGTCGGTATCTCAGGCCAACACCGCGGCCGGAGAATGCTGTTTTGCGTCCGCTCCTGGAGTACCTGGCTGCGGACAAGAACGCTTATGCGCCGGCCTCGGAGGTTCTGGAACTGCTCGCGGTGGTCTATGGCAGTGACATGAGTCCAACCCTCGAGGTGATCAGCCAGCTGGCTGGCGCAGACAACCCGGAGTTTGCCAGGCTCCTTGAAGCGCCCTCCCCGCGCATTCTGTCTTTTCGGCAGCAGACAGACTGGGAGATGATAGAGAAAGCCCCCTGGAGCGGATTGCACTCCGGCTACCACGAGTTCGATCCGGCGCAGGGGAGCTGGCTTCCGTTGAGAACCTCCTAGCGCCGCCCCTCCCGCGGGCACAAACCCGGACGTATACCCCGCCAGCGCCACGCGTGGGAGCTCAGGGGTTTTGCTGCTATCCTTCGCGCCCGAATTTTTAAGCGATGGCTGACAAGCAATGAGCTGGCCCTACGATCCCCATCAGGTGGAAAAGTCGGCACAGGATCTCTGGAACGACGCCGAGACCTTCAAGATCACCGAGTCTGAAGACCGGGAGAAGTTCTATTGCCTGTCGATGTTCCCGTATCCCAGCGGCCAGCTGCATATGGGCCACGTGCGCTGTTACACGCTCGGCGACGTGATCAATCGCTACCGGCGCCTGAAGGGCTATAACGTGCTGCACCCGATGGGTTGGGACGCCTTCGGCCTGCCGGCGGAAAACGCAGCCATCAAAAACGGCATCCCGCCGGCGAAGTGGACGCGGGACAACATCGACTACATGCGCGGTCAGATGCAGGCCCTTGGCTTCGGCATTGACTGGAGCCGCGAGTTCGCCACCTGCGACCCTTCCTACTATCACTGGGAGCAGTGGTTCTTCACGCGGCTGTTCCGCAAGGGCCTCGTTTATCGGAAGAGCTCCGTGGTGAACTGGGACCCGGTCGATCAGACGGTCCTTGCGAACGAGCAGGTGGAAGACGGTCGCGGCTGGCGCTCCGGGGCGCTGGTGGAACGACGGGAAATGCCTCAGTGGTTCCTGAAGATCACTGACTACGCGGAAGAACTTCTCGACTGCCTCGACGATCTCCCCGATTGGCCGGATTCCGTGAAGACCATGCAGCGGAACTGGATCGGTCGCTCAGAAGGGGTGGAGATCGATTTTCCCGTGGTCGGCAAAGATGGCGAGGCGTTGACGGTTTATACAACGCGACCGGACACGTTGCTCGGGGCCACCTACGTGGCGGTTGCTGCCGGCCACCCACTCGCAGCGGAAGCCGCGGAGCGGGATTCGAAAGTTGCTGACTTTGTGGACGCCTGCGCCCAGGCAACCACCGCCGAAGCCGACATGGCCACGATGGAAAAGGCGGGAATCGGCACAGACATACAGGTTGAGCATCCGCTCACGGGCGAACCGCTGCCGCTCTGGGTCGCCAACTTTGTGCTCATGGAATACGGCTCCGGGGCGGTGATGGCTGTCCCCGGCCACGATCAGCGCGACTGGGAGTTCGCCTCGAAGTACGGCATTCCCATCAAACAGGTCATCGAACCGGCCGATGAGAAAGACGCTGACGACTGTGATCTGGCGCAGGCTGCCTATGTGTCTTACGGACGCCTTGTGAACTCCGGCGAGTACGATGGATTGAGCTCAGCCGATGCCTTCGACGCCATTGCCAAGGCCCTCGAGGCGAATGAGCGCGGCCGCCGTCAGACCAACTATCGGCTTCGGGACTGGGGTGTTTCCCGACAGCGTTACTGGGGCTGCCCGATTCCCATGATCCACTGTCCGGAGTGCGGCGTGGTGCCGGTTCCCGACGAAGATCTGCCGGTGGTGCTGCCGACGGAAGTTGAGTTCGAAGGCGTGCGTTCGCCGCTCACCACCATGGAAAGCTTCTATAAGTGCACGTGCCCGATCTGCGGCGGCGAAGCCAGGCGCGAGACGGACACCTTCGATACCTTCATGGAGTCTTCCTGGTATCAGGCCCGGTTCACCTCACCGGATGCGAATCGGCCCATGGTCGACGAGCGGGCCAAACATTGGATGCCCGTCGACCACTATGTGGGCGGCATTGAACACGCGATCCTGCATCTGCTTTATGCCCGCTTCTATCACAAGCTCATGCGTGACGAGGGCCTGGTGGAAGGGGACGAGCCCTGGCGCCGGCTGCTCATGCTCGGCATGGTGCTGAAGGACGGCAAGAAGATGTCGAAGTCCGCCGGTGACGCGGGGAATCCGCAGCACCTGCTCGACAAGTACGGCGCCGACGCGGTCCGCACGGCTATGATGTTTGCTGCGCCGCCCGATCAGTCTTTTGAGTGGTCCGAAGCTGGCGTGGAAGGGCAGGGCAAGTTCTGCCGCCGTCTCTGGACCCAGGTGCACGACCATCTGGAAGCGGGTCCGGCGCCGGCGCTCGATGCCGATGCGTTGTCTGATGCGGGCCGGGATCTGCGCCGGAAGACGCACGAGACCATTCAGCGGGCCGACGACGATTTCGGTCGCCGCGGTACCTTCAACACGGTCGTCAGTGCGGTGCATGAACTGGTGAATCTCACTGCAAAAACCTCCGTTGATCATGCGGCCGACCGCGCGGCCATCCACGAGGCCTTGCGCACGGCGGTGGTGGTGCTGTCGCCCATTGCGCCGCATGTGACGCAGCAACTCTGGGCATCCCTCGGCGGAGAGGGCGTGCTTGTGGAGTCCGGCTGGCCGGCGGTCGACGAAGGGGCGCTCAAGCAGGACACCGTTGAACTGGTGGTGCAGGTGAATGGTAAGGTCCGCGGCAAGGTACAGGTGGCAGCCGACGTTGATCAGGATGGCGCCCAGGCTGCGGCCCTGGCGGAAGAGAACGTGGCCCGCTTTGTGGAAGACAAGACCGTTCGCAAGGTGATCCTCGTTCCGGGTAAGCTCCTGAATATCGTCGCTTCCTGAGGTTCGCCGCTCATGCGTGCCGCCATCGCCACAAAGCTGTTCCTGGCCGCGCTCTCCCTGGCGCTGGTGGCCGGCTGCGGCTATCAGCTCCGAACCTGGGATCTTGAGGGCAGCGTAGAGACCGCCAAAATTACCTCAAATCCCCGTAACCCCGTCGCCACGCCCCTCGGTCAGGCGCTCCGCAGCGCCGGGGTTGAACTCGTCGACAGCGGCTCTGCCGATGTCTCTATTGAGCTCCTCGACCATCGCAGCGGACGCCGCAGCATTTCCGTTACCGATCAGGCCCGGGCCGCCGAATACGAGGCATCGCTGTCGGTGCTTTACCGGGTGGTTGATGCGGACGGCGAGGAGCTCGCGCCGCCGCGCTGGGTCCGCGGCAGTCGGGTCTACACCGTTGACCGGAACAATCTGGTCGGCAGCAGCGAAGAACAGGCGCTCCTTGAGCGGGAGATGGTCACGGATCTCGTGCAGCAGGTCATTCGCGGTGTAAACGCCGTCGTTGACGCGTCGGCCAGTGCAGCTTAAGGCGCACGATTTCTTAAGCCATCTCGAAGGCCGCCTGCGCCCGGTCTATTTCTTAAGTGGCGACGAAACGCTGCTGGTGGAAGAGGCTGCGGACGCGGTGCTCGCCGCGGCGAGAGCCCAGGGTTTCACGGAGCGCTCCGTGCTGCACGCGGAGGCCGGCTTTAAGTGGCACGAACTCAGCGCCGATGCCGCGAGCCTGTCGCTGTTCGCAGAACGGAAAGTGCTCGACCTGCGTAATCCCTCCGGCAAGTTCGATAAGGAAGCCTCCGAAGTACTCCGCGCCTACTGCGCGGATCCTGCCGAGGACAACCTGCTCCTGATCCGGGCGCCCCGCATTGAAGGCCGGCAGAAGAATGCGGCCTGGTTTAAAGCCATTGATGGGGTTGGCGTCGTCGTTCAGTTCTGGCCCGTGAGTCTTGGGGAGCTGCCGCGCTGGCTGTCGGCGCGGCTGAAGCGTGCGGGCCAGACCCTCGAACCGGCGGCCCTCGCTTATCTGGCGGAACGGGTGGAGGGAAACCTGCTGGCCGCGGTGCAGGAGGTAGAGAAGCTCAAGCTGGCTGAGCTGCCGCAGCCGGTGAGCGCCGAGGCTATCGCCGCCGTGCTTGAGGATGCCGCCCACTACGATACCTTTGAGCTGCTCGACGCCGTGTTCAATGGTGAAGCTGAACGGGTGCCGCGCATGGTGCACGGGCTTCGCGCCGAAGGTGTCGCGCTCTTCGCTATTCTCGGTGCCCTCACAAGCCAGCTCCGGGCCAT
>JBCDDI010000246.1:0-5845 GCA_039180365.1 Pseudomonadota bacterium | reverse complement strand
GTTGAAGGCCGCACACGCGGCCCTCGGGGAGATTGTCGGGGAGCTCACGAGCGACGCTCTGCTTGGCGAGATCTTCTCAACCTTCTGCATCGGTAAGTAATCCCGCTAACCTCCGGACCAGACGCAGGTATACTCGCGCCCCCAAATTTCTACCGACGGTCCGCAACACCATGGATCATCCGGATACCTACGACGTTATCGTGATCGGCGCCGGTCACGCGGGCTGCGAAGCGGCAGCGGCGGCCGCGCGCGTTGGCGCGCGGACCCTGCTTCTAACTCAGGCCGTGGAAACCATTGGCCAGATGTCCTGCAATCCTGCCATTGGCGGTATCGGTAAGAGTCACCTTGTCCGTGAGATCGACGCTCTCGACGGACTCATGGCGAAAGCCGCCGATCGAGCTGGTATCCAACTCAGAGTCCTCAATGCGAGCAAGGGACCAGCGGTGCGCGCGACTCGCGCTCAGGCAGACCGGGCCCTCTATCGTCAGGCGATCCGGGAACTCCTCGATGAGGTGGAGTGTTTAAGCATCTTCCAGCAGACCGTGACCGATCTGCTGGTTGAGGAGGTGGACGGTAAGCCGCGGGTAACCGGGGTTGCCACGCAGATGGGCCTTAACTTCAGGGCCGGGGCCGTGGTCCTGACCACCGGTACCTTCCTCGGCGGGCGCATCCACATTGGTCTGGAAAACCACCCCGGGGGTCGTGCCGGAGACGCTCCCTCCAACGCCCTGGCTGAACGTTTGCGGGCGCTGCCGTTCCGGGTAGACCGGCTGAAAACTGGAACGCCGCCGCGCATTGACGGCCGTACCGTGGACTTTTCTGTTATGGCGGCACAGCCTGGCGATGAGCCGGCACCGGTCCTGTCATTCCTGCACGAGGCGCCGATTGAGGAAGGTGATGGAACCCTGGCGCTGGCCCGACCGCGTCAGGTTCCCTGCTACATCACGCAGACCAATCCCGACACGCACGAACTCATTCTAAAAGCCCTCGACCGCTCGCCGCTCTACACCGGTGTCATTGAGGGGACGGGACCGCGCTACTGCCCGAGCATTGAAGACAAGGTCGTGCGCTTCAAAGACCGGGTGCAGCATCAGATCTTCGTGGAACCGGAAGGTCTGTCCACCAGTGAGCTTTACCCGAACGGCATCTCCACCAGCCTCCCTTACGATGTGCAGCTGGCGCTGGTGCGCAGCATTCGTGGTTTCGAAGGCGCGCACATCACGCGCCCGGGCTATGCCATTGAATACGATTTCTTTGATCCCCGTGATCTGCACTACAGCCTGGAAACAAAAGCGTTGGCTGGTTTGTTTTTTGCCGGGCAGATCAACGGAACGACGGGTTATGAGGAGGCCGGCGCTCAGGGTCTGCTCGCCGGTCTGAATGCGGCACGAAAAGTTTCCGGGGCTGATGCCTGGTGTCCCCGACGGGACGAAGCCTATCTAGGCGTCCTCGTCGATGATCTCATCACCCTTGGCACCAATGAGCCTTACCGTATGTTCACGTCGCGCGCCGAGTTCCGCCTGCGCCTTCGGGAAGACAATGCTGATCAACGGCTCACGGCTATCGGTCGAGATCTCGGTCTTGTAGGCGCCGATCGTTGGCGCGCCTTTCAGGCAAAGCAGTCTGCGTTGGAAGGCTTGTCAAAAGCCCTCAGCGGCGTGCACATAAACCCCGGATCCTCTCTGGCCGGTCGCCTTGAGA
The DNA here is from genome assembly GCA_039180365.1 of Pseudomonadota bacterium. Lineage (GTDB taxonomy): Bacteria > Pseudomonadota > Gammaproteobacteria > Pseudomonadales > Azotimanducaceae > SZUA-309. The sequence continues at coordinate 4,144 of JBCDDI010000246.1, read as the reverse complement.
CGGTGACTGGTGAAACCGTGAGCAAAGAGACGTCACTGGAAGCGTTCATTCGCCGGCCCGCCGTCAACCTGGTCCTCCTTAGAGACCTGCTGCGGGACGAGCTTGCGATAGAAGCGGCTCCCACAGTGTTGGCCCAGCTTGAGATAGAAACCAAGTATGAGGGTTACATCCGACGACAGGACGAAGAGATTGCCAAGATCCGTCGCCACGAGGGGATCGCATTGCCGAAGGCGATCGACTACGGCAACGTTTCGGGACTCTCCAGCGAACTTGCTGAGAAGCTCGCCGCGGCGGAGCCGACTACCCTCGCCCGCGCCGCGAGAATTCCGGGTATGACCCCGGCTGCGCTGTCACTGCTCCTGGTGCATGCACGTAAGGTGCGTGAAACAGAGTCGACTGCGTTGCCCGGAGAGCAGGCCCTGACAGCAACCGCGGCGGCAGGCGCCGCGGTTGTCGAGGGCGACTGAGCGTTGCAGCGTCGGGCGCTCGAGGCTGCGCTTGGAGAGCTCGGCCTGACATTGACCGAACCTCAGAGATTGGCCCTCGAACGCTATGCGGAGCTCCTTGAGCGCTGGAATACACGCTTCAACCTGGTGTCGCGTAAAGATATTAATCGCCTCTGGCCTCGGCATATCCTGGACAGCCTGAGCCTGTCGCCATTTCTTGGGCATGCCGCCGTCGCCGTTGATCTTGGGACCGGTGCCGGGCTGCCCGGAGTGCCTCTGGCGATTGCGCACTCGACCGTACAGTGGCACCTCCTCGATCGCAACGAACGGAAGATCCGCTTTCTGGAGCTTGTCGTGCGCGAGCTCGGGCTCGAGAACGTCACTCCCCGCGTGGCTGATCCCGCGGTGGCCATTCCCGTTGGTTTGGAAGGTAGCGTGGATCTTCTGGTTTCCCGGGCCGTTGCGGCACCGGCTTTGCTGACGCAGCTGGCCGCACCCATGCTGAAGGAAACGGGCCGTCTTGCGCTCATGACGGGCGCAGCACCCCCTGAGGTGGAGGTGGAGGCGGAGTCGACGAAAGCTGCTGGGGAGCCGCTACAGGAGGGCTTTCAGGAACTCGCACGGGAGTCCGTCATGGTCCCGGGGCTTGATCGCACTCACGAAGTGACCATCATAGGCCGCGCGCGGAGGACCACGTCTTGAGCAGAACCATCGCCGTGGCCAACCAGAAAGGCGGCGTCGGCAAGACCACAACCAGTGTCAATCTGGCGGCGTCGCTCGCCTTGTCGGGGTCCCGGGTGCTCCTCGTGGATCTCGATCCGCAGGGCAATGCCACGATGGGCTCCGGGATCGATAAGGGGGCTGTGGAACACAGCATCTACGACTGGCTCATCGAACTTAAGCCTCTCGATCTTGTACGGCAGCGCTGTCAGGGTGGCTACAGCCTCATACCCTCAAACACCGACCTCACGGCGGCTGAAGTGGAGCTTATGCAGGCGGAACGTCGCGAGTACCGGCTGAAGGAACGGCTGGTGGATAACAGGGGCGACTTCGACTACGTCATCATCGACTGTCCGCCATCGCTGAACATCCTTACGTTGAACGCCCTGATTGCCGCGGACAGCGTGCTGATTCCCATGCAGTGCGAGTATTACGCCCTCGAAGGTCTGTCCGCCCTCCTGGAAACTGTTGATGGGGTTCGAACCGCGGCAAACCCCGACCTCGCAATAGAGGGGCTTTTGCGAACCATGTATGATCCGCGCAACAGCCTCACCCGGGATGTTTCCCGACAGCTGATTCAGTACTTCGGCGACCAGGTTTTCCGAACCGTCATACCGCGCAACGTGCGCCTGGCGGAGGCCCCCAGCCACGGATTGCCTGCCATTCTCTACGACCGGCAGTCCCGGGGTGCCGTTGCCTATATGGCCCTTGCTGGCGAGATAAAAAGAAAACACGAGGTACGAGCAGTACCCGACTAAATCTGGAACTTAAGGGGTAGGAAGCGTGAGCAAGAAGCGGTTGGGCCGAGGCCTGGACGCCCTGCTGTCGGCCGATCGCGCCGCCAGTGAACCCGTGCCCACGGAGAATGCACCAGCCGGCTCTCCTGGTGCTGCCGCCGATGCGTCAAGCGCGGCAGGCCTCCTTGAGGTTGCCATCAATGATGTCGTTCGCAGCCGCTACCAGCCCCGGCAACAGTTTGACGAGGGAGCCCTGAACGAACTGGCTGCGTCCATTTCTACCCAGGGCCTCATGCAGCCCGTGGTGCTCCGCAGTCGACCCCAGGGCGGCTATGAGCTCATTGCCGGCGAGCGACGCTGGCGCGCCGCTCAGATTGCCGGTCTCTCGCGGATTCCCGCCGTGGTCCGCGAAGTCAGCGACGAGCAGGCCTCGGCCATGGCGCTGATTGAGAACATTCAGCGGGAAGACCTTAATCCGCTGGAAGAAGCGCAGGCCCTTGAGCGTCTGAAGGAAGAGTTCGGGCTCACGCAGCAGCAGGTAGCCGATGCCGTTGGCAAATCCCGGGTGGCGGTGACCAACCTACTGCGGCTGCTGAACCTCTGCGCTCCGGTCCGCGCCATGCTCCTGGCCGGCGAAGTTGAGATGGGCCATGCACGAGCCCTGCTGCCACTGCCGGCCCTCGATCAGGAGCGCCTTGCTCGGGTTGTGGCTGCGAAAGGCCTGTCTGTGCGGGCAACGGAGAGTCTGGTCCGAGATCGGCAGCAGCCGGCAGCGCGAGCTGCCCGGCGACCGGTGGCTGAAAAAGATGCGGATACGGCCCGCCTCGAGCGGGAGCTGTCTGATCGGGTCGGAGCGCCGGTCAGCATTAATCAAGCTAAGGCGGGCGGAGGCAGCCTCGTTATCTCCTACTCAAACCTCGATGAGCTTGAGGGAATCCTCTCGCACCTGAAGTAGCTCACGCCTGCGGCTTTTCCAGATCTTGCTGCGCCAGCCACCACCCTACTGACTCTCGCCGTAATCGCTGGCCGCTTCTGACCGACAGCTGGCCCCCAGGGACCGGTGTTCGGGCGCTTTTCTCGAGCGACCGGCAGCCTTAACAAACCCGCGGGAAAAACCTTTAAAAAAGCCCGGTAAAAGCGACGAATCGAATTGATGCGTCTCAGTGCGGTCACTATAATACGCGCCGCTTTTCCAAGGCCCGTGTCCGTGGCATCGCCTTATCGAATAGTGATCTGGCAACTCGCGGCCACCGCGGTTGTAACGGTGATGCTGTTTCTCTGGGAGTTTGCCCAGGGCGCCGGACAGAGTCCCCTCGGGGGCTTTGATCAGACGGTGGCGGCTCTTTGCGCAGGATTGGCGAGCGTGATTCCGGCGGGGCTTTATGCCTGGCGGGCATCGGTGGAGCGCTCGGCGACCCGCTTTCTGTTGCAGGGGGTCGTGAAATTTGCGCTGACGCTCTTTTTGGTGGCCGCCTGCATCGTTCTGCTTAAGCCGGCGGCCGCGGGGTTCTTCGGCACGCTGATCCTGATGCAGGTGATGTACGTCATCGCACCGCTCTCGGAGTCGGGGCGTACGGAGAGACCGGTCCGCGGGGCTTAGGCTGGTGCGGCAGGAAAGCTAGGAAAGCTAGGAACGGCAGGCTGGAGCGACTGGAACGCCAGGCGAAAGCGATTACCAGAAGGGTAGTTGCACGAACGACAGGACCGTCTAACAGTGAAAGCAAGTAGGCAGTAAGAAGGTAGTAGAGAAAGCATGGCAAGTGCAGCGGACGATCCTGCTGGTTATATCCAGCATCACCTGACCAATCTGACCTACGGCCAGCATCCCGATGGGACCTGGGGTTTTGCTCACAACGCCCAGGAAGCAGCGGCGATGGGCTTCAACGCGATCCACGTTGACTCCATGATCTGGTCGATCTTTACCGGTCTAATTTTCTTTTTCGTCTTCCGGAGCGCCGCGAAGAACGCGACCGCCGGTGTGCCAGGCCCGCTGCAGAACTTCGTCGAGATGATCGTGGACTTCATCGACGACACGACGAGCACCATCTTTAACTACAAAAACAGCCTCATCGCGCCGATGGCCCTCACCATCTTTGTCTGGGTCTGGCTGATGAACTTCATGGATCTGATCCCCGTGGACTGGATACCGGGGCTCTCCATGGCCCTTGGCGTCGAATACATGAAGATTGTGCCGACGACGGATCCGAACATCACGATGGCGATGGCACTGTCTATTTTCGT
>JBCDDI010000245.1:0-5855 GCA_039180365.1 Pseudomonadota bacterium | reverse complement strand
GTCGGCCCGATCATCGAGGTACCCATGCCCATAAGCGGCGAACGAGCGTGCAGCTTCGACATTTCATCGTAGAGGATTCTGGCCTGGCCGGCGCTCAGGCCGCCGCCGCCGTATTCGGTGGGCCAGGTCGGCGTGGTCCAGCCTTTTTCGGCCATCCGTTCCAGCCAGAGGGCAACGTCCGGCTCCAGGGTAATCTTCGTTGAACCGGAGGCGATCTGGCCTGGTCCCCGGACACCTTCCGGACAGTTTTCGGCGAGCCAGGCAGCTACCTCGGCTCTGAATTCGGTTGCTTCGCTCAAAGCGTTTCCCCAATGAAATTTTGTGGCCGACAAACTACCGTTTCAGGCCCTCGATGTCGACGGGGCGGCGTCCTACCAGGTGTCGATGTAGGGGTACTTCTTCTCCGTCCGCGGCGCTTTTGGCGGCAGGCGTTTCAGGCTCCTGGCGATCCATTCGCGGGTTGTCGCCGGGTCAATCACGTCGTCCAGACCGCCCCCGGTGCCGGCGTTTACGGCCTTGGCCCCCTCGTAGGCCCGGTTCACCCGCGCCTCGAAGGCTTCCCGGCGCTCGTCCGGATCTTCAATGGCGGCCAGCTCTTTGCGGTAGCCGAGCTTCACGGAGCCTTCGATGTTCATACCGGCGAACTCGGCGGTGGGCCAGGCCACGGTGAAGAACCCGACCAGCGCCGATGCCCCGCACATCGCCTGCACGCCGAGACCATAGGCCTTGCGGACAATGACGCCAAAGAGCGGTGTGGTGATATTGGCGCCGGTGTTGAACATGCGCACCGAGTGTCGGACCAGCGCCGTCCGCTCCACGTCCGGGCCGACCATGATGCCGGGACAGTCCATGAGCGAGAGGATGGGAATGTCGAAGGCATCGCAGAGCTGCATGAAGCGTGCGCCTTTGTCTGCCGCATCAGAGTCGATGGCGCCGGCGAGGTGGTGCGGGTTGTTGGCAATCACGCCCATAGGCTGCCCCTCCACGCGGATGAAGGCGGTGATCACGCCGATGCCAAACTGTTCCCGGATCTCCAGGACCGAACCCTTATCGGCGATGGTTTCAATGATGTCGCGCATATCGTAGAGCCGCAGCCGATTCTCCGGCACGACGTGGCGCAGCAGCCGCTGGTCGTGGGCCTCCCAGTCATCGATGGCGCCCTGGAAGTAGGAGAGATATTTTTTGGCAACCTGTACTGCCTCGGCCTCGTCTTTGACGAGGATGTCGACGACGCCATTGGGCACCTGAAAGGACATGGGCCCGACCTCTTCCGGCGTGTAGATGCCGAGGCCTCCGCCTTCAATCATCGCGGGCCCGCCCATGGCAAGGGTTGAGCCTTCGGTGGCGATGATCACGTCGCAGGCGGCGACCAGGGCCGTGTTACCGGCAAAACAGCGGCCGTTGGTGACTGCCACGAGCGGGACGAGACCCGAGAGCTTGGAAAACTGGGTGAAGGTATGGGTATCGAAGGCAACGCCCGGCCCGGTGCTGTCGTCCCCCGGACGCCCGCCGCCACCTTCACCGAAGAGCACGATGGGAATCTGGAAGCGCTCGGCGAGCTCGAACATGCGGTCCTGCTTGTAGTGATTGCGACCGCCCTGAGTGCCGGCGAGCACTGTGTAGTCGTAGTGCACAACCATGGCCCGGGCTGCTTCTTCGCCGAAGAGGTCGGCGTTGATGGTACCCGTGCCGGCGATGAGCCCGTCCGCCGGCGTGTTTTTCCTGAGCGACTCCATGTCGTAGCGTTTGTGTTGCCGGGCGACGATGAGCGGCCAGTACTCCGTGAAAGACTCGGGATCCATCAGTTCGGCGATGTTCTCCCGGGGCATGCGGTAGCCGCGGCTGTGACGTTTTGCCACGGCCTCGGGGCGATGCTCGTCGAGGGTGAAGGCGTGACGGTCGAAGGCTTCCTGCAGGTCATCGCGGATATGATCGAGATCCAGCGCTTCTTCGCCGGTATCCGCGGCACCGCTGACCTCAGCTTCCTCGATGAAGACGATGGGGTAGCCCTCGCGCACGACGTCCCCTTCCGCCATGGTCACCTCGCGAACGACGCCGGCAACCTCGGCACGAATCACGTGTTCCATCTTCATGGCTTCCACCACGGCAACCTGCTGGCCTGTGAGGACTTCATTGCCGACGGCAACGTCAATGCTGACGATGGTGCCCTGGATCGGTGCGCCGACGCCGAGGCTGCCGTCCGGGCCCATCGCCATGGCCGGGGCCTGTTCCGCTTCTGCCGCTGACTGTTCGGCTTTCACCCGGGCATCGTGATCAAAGAGGGCAAGCGGGTCGCTCGTGTCGACCTTGGCACCGGCGAAGCCGTCACCGGCTGCACCCGCGTCAGCGGCTTGCGCCTCACCGGCCGCCGCGGTGCTCCCGGACGCGGGAACCGCCGCGTTGACAAAGCGGTCGCGGCTGTCCGCGGGCGGTGCTGCCAGGTTGACGAGATGATCGTCGGTCCAGCGGGTATGAACGGTACCGGCCGGGAAATCCGGATGTCGGAGAATGTTCTTGAGAAAAGCGATGTTGGTGCTGATGCCTTCCAGGCGGAACTCCGAAAGCGCCCGCTCCGTGCGGGCGATGGCATCCTGGAAGGTGCCCGGGGCATGGCAGATGACCTTCGCAAGGAGCGAATCAAAGGCAGTGCTGGTCTTGTAACCGGCATAGCCGAAACCGTCCGTACGTACACCCGGACCGTTCGGAGCTTCGTAGACGCTGATCAGTCCTCCGCCCGGGCGGATAGAGCCGTCCTCGCGGATCGTTTCCATATTGACCCGGGTCTGGATGGCGTAGCCCCGTGGTGCAATCTGCGCGGGATCGGTGACGCCCAGGGCTTCGAGAGATTCACCGGCAGCCAGGCGCAGCTGACTCTGCACGAGATCGATACCCGTCACCGCTTCCGTCACCGTGTGCTCTACCTGCAGGCGTGCGTTCGCTTCAATGAAAACAAAAGGCTGAACGCCGTGGCGGCCGGTGACGTCCACGAGAAACTCGAAGGTGCCGAGGCTCAGATAATCCTCGCTCGCGGCCAGGCGCAGGGCGGCATTAATGATGTCCTGGCGCAGCTTGTCCTCAAGGTGTGGCGCCGGGGCGATTTCCACCAGTTTCTGATAGCGGCGCTGCACGCTGCATTCGCGTTCATAAAGGTGCGCCACGCTCCCCTTGCCGTCACCGATAATCTGCACTTCCACGTGCCGGGCCCGGGGAATAAAAGCCTCCACGTAAACGTCAGGCAGCCCGAAGGACAGCTCAGCCTCGGACTGACAGCGGTTGTAGGCGTCTTCGAGTTCAGAACGATCAAGCACAACGCGGGTACCACGGCCGCCGCCACCTGCCACGGCCTTGATGATCATGGCGCCGTCCGGGCCGAGGTCGTCGAAGAAGGCCGCAGCGGCTTCGAGGGTTACCGCATCGTCAATGCCGGGGAGTACGGGTACGTCCGAGCCCCTGGCGGCTGCGCGGGCTCGGCTCTTATCCCCAAAGAGTCCAAGGTGTTCGGCGCTTGGACCGACGAAAGTAATACCGGCCGCCGTGCAGGCGCTGGCGAAGTCCGCCCGTTCGGCGAGAAACCCATAGCCGGGATGTACCGCATCGCAGCCGGCGCTCCGGGCTGCCTCAATCATGGCGCTGATGTCGAGGTAAGCACGGGCGCCTTTCCCCGGCAGCTCTACTGCCCGATCCGCCACCCGCGTGTGCAGGCTCGTTGCGTCGTCTTCGCTGTAGACGGCGACGGTAGCAATGCCGAGATCACTCGCAGCACGGGCGACGCGGATGGCGATCTCGCCGCGATTGGCGATGAGCAGAGCGGAAATAGACATGGGTACTCCTGAAAAGATCTCGACTTGATGCGGACAGTGGCGCCGGTGTCGCCTTTAACGTTTGGCGTTGTTGAAGGTCTGACGCAGCTTGCTGTAATCGGCGCCGCGGGGGCTGAAAAGCATGTCATCGCGTCCGAGCAGCTGCGCCATCGTTGGACCATGCGCGTCGATCAGCGCATCGGCGTGAGCTCCGTAATCCTCCACCTGACGCATCATGAGCCGCGTGTAAGTGATATGGCAGACAACGCGCTCACCTTCGAGGCGGCGCGGGTAGTTCGAGTGCCAGAGATTGCCGTCCCAGAGAGCAACCGAGCCAGGCGGGCATTCGATAGGCACGGCTCCCTCCAGTGCGCCGATCTCAGCGTCGTCCGGATGGCGTCGCAGGTGATTACTGCCGGGAATGATCAGAGTTGCACCGCCGGCTTCCGTGTATTCGTCGCAGGCCCAGCAGCCCGTGAGCAGCATGTTGTGCGCCGGGAAGGGCGCCGGCAGCCAGTTGTTGTCTGCGTGCAGGCCGATGGGACCAGCGCCGGGTCCGCGCACAGAGGCGGCAACCTGGCTGATGAGAAAACCGCGACCGACGGAAAATTCTGCGAGGGCCATGAGCTTCGGGTTCATGATGGCTTCCGCGAAGATCGGGTCCTTCGCAAGCAGCATGTTCGCGCCGCCCTTTGGTGCGAGACGGAGGATCGTCTCCCGGAGCGCTTCGTTGAACGTTGCCGAGGCCGCGTTCTCGATGACCGTCCAGCCCTCTTCGGCAAGCTGAGCGCAGTGTGGTGCCAGGTCCAGTGCTTCGATCACCGGCGCAAGCTCGGCGGAGACGGCCTCCGGCGGCAGCGTGTCGTAGTAGGTTTCAGCCATGGTTTTCGATCCCCCTCAGGAGCAGTCTGCCGCAAGCTGCGGCCCGTGGCGAGACGGGGCCCAGGCTGCTAGCTTGAGCCCATGAGTGGCATTGACCGCAAACTGGATCGTGACTGGAATCAGCCGATCCGCTACCCGGATCCTGCCGTTGAAGTGCTGGATCCACTTTTTCGCCAGTATGTGCTTGCATCCAGCGCCCTCGAGCGCCTCTGGACTGGCGGACGCTGGACAGAGGGGCCGGTCTGGTTCGGGGATCAGAGGAGCTTGCTCTGGAGCGACATCCCGAACGACCGGCTCCTGCGCTGGAGTGAAGATAGCGGCACGGTCAGCGTGTTCCGGCAGCCGTCGCACAATGCCAACGGCAACACCCGGGATCGTCAGGGGCGTCTCGTGACCTGTGAGCACCGCAGCCGACGGGTGACGCGCACTGAGCACGACGGCACGATCACCGTGCTCATAGACAGCTTTGCCGGCAAACGCCTCAATGCGCCGAACGACGTGGTAGTGCATCCTGACGGCGGCATCTGGTTTACAGACCCCGGCTACGGCATCCACTGGGACTATGAGGGCGACAAGGCCGAGTTTGAGCTCGATACCTGTGTCTACCGCTTAGACCCGGAGACAGGCGAGGCGACGATGGTGCATGATGAGCTGGAAAAGCCGAACGGCCTCGGTTTCTCTCCGGACTATTCGCTGCTCTACATTGCCGACACCGGCGCCTCACACGTGCCCGGTCATCCGCGACAGATCTGTGTCTATGATGTTGTTGACGGTATCCGCCTCGGGAATGGCCGCCAGTTCTGCGAACTTTCGCCGGCGGGACCGGACGGTTTCAGGCTCGATATGGATGGCAACCTCTGGTCCGCTGCCGCCTGGGCCGGGCCCGGTCATGATGGCGTGCAGGTTTTTGCACCGGACGGCACAAAGATCGGTGCCATCCACCTGCCGGAAGGGGCATCCAATCTCTGCTTTGGTGGCGTGAAGCGCAATCGCCTTTTCATCACGGCCTCGCAGTCGGTTTATTCACTCTACGTTGAGACGCAGGGTGTGCCGTATGTGTGACTTCTAGCCACGGTCGCTGAATGCCGACCAGCGATCGACCAGCTCGCCGTTTTCCACCACCAGCAGATCCCCGAATTGCGCGAGTACCCGTTCACTCTGGGTGGGCCGCAG
>JBCDDI010000244.1:0-5855 GCA_039180365.1 Pseudomonadota bacterium | reverse complement strand
TCGAGCATCGCCCGGCGGGCAGATGCTCGGGATCAGGGATCTCACCAGGGCGCGGGCGATCGTCGCGTTCCCGTCGGGGTAGTGGTAAATGTAGGGTTCAACAAGCCAGTCCACGGTCTGATCCGCCAGCCAGTCCGCACCGGGCACGCCGGTTTTGTTCAGTCCCGGCAGTCCGAAAAGCATGGCTTCGAGGGCGGGAACGGCATCGGTACCGACCCCGAAGTAGCCGGCAGGCATGTTCCGCAGAAAGGTGAGGAGCCGCTCGGAGCGGATGCCGCCGTGCTTTTTAAGAAAGGTCTCGTAGCTGATGCTGTAGAGGTAGTCGCTGAGGTCGCCGAACGCCACCTCTGGCAGGGCATCTTCCTGAACGGTCAGGAGCCCCGTCAGCTCGGCGCGTTCGGCCTCGTTCAGAGGCGCCTTGGCCAGCAGCGCGGCGACGTCGAGGCGTTCCGCGGGGAGCTCCAGAAGCGATATGTCGGCGAGGAGTTCCCCGGGCAGGAGCGCGGTTTCTCCCCAGGTGGCAGCGTCGAAGAAAAGCTTGGTCCTGAGTCCGTGGCGCCGGTAGAAGTCCCGGTCGAAGTCTTTCTTAAACCCGTCGAGATCAACCTGCAGCTCACGAAGGAGGCCTTTGGCCGTAGCGGAGTAGGCCGAAGGCGCTTCCAGGGACTGGCTGCCGCCATAGCCGATGAGGTGCGTGCCGTCGACGAGGAACTCGTTGCGCTTGGCGTGGCCGCCGAAGTCGTCGTGATTATCCAGGATCAGAATCCTGGCATCGGGCTTCTCCTGCCGATAGTAGTAGGCCGCGGCGAGGCCGCTGACGCCGCCGCCAACCACGATTAGATCGTAGTCGGTTGTGTCACTGGTCGCGGGCCCCCAATCCTGCTGGTCCTGCATCGCAAGGGCGTGGGCTGCTTCGAAAGCACCCTCGTGAGAGCCGCGCAGTCCCGTCAGTGCCGGTGGGTAAGGGCCGTCGGCAGCAGCACCTCTGCCTAAGAACAGGGAGCCGGACGCGCCCAGAGCCAGGCTGCCGCCGACGAAGTCGCGCCGGCTGATGCCGTCACTGCCTGGGGTTTCGCCGCGCTTGGCGGGTGTTTTTCTTCGCTTGCTCAAGGATAAATACCCTGCCTGTTCGTGCTTTGCGTCAGTCTTCGAGATTCAACCAGGCGCACTCGGCGGCGCTTAAGCTCACGTCCAGCGCTGCCAGAGAGCTTCTGGTTTCCTCGAGCTGTCGAGGTCCGATGAGGGGAAAACAGGGGACCGGCTGAGCGATCACGTAAGCCAGAGCGACCTGAATCGGTGTTACGCCGCGTTCCTCCGCAAGGGACACGGCACGACGCCGTCGTTCGAAGTTGTCTTCGGAAAACCAGGTTTCAGCAAGCTCCGCCATGGTCGGTTGCACGCCGGTGATGACCGGATTCTCGCGGCCCGTTTGCGCCATGACTTCTTCCGCCCAGGGCGTAAAGAAACCACGGGCCTGGGAGGACCAGGGCATGAGGGCCATGCCCGTCTCCGCCAGGTAGGCCCGGAAGGCCGGCTCTGTGGCGGTTTTTACGCCGGGCCAGAGCGCCTTCACCATATGCGCCAGCGAGAAGTTGTTCGAGATGGCGCTCATGGCCTGCTGACCGGTTTCAGCCGCGTAGGCGTTCGCAGCTTTCACGCGTTCCAGCGTCCAGTTTGACCCGCCCCAGGTACGGATGCGTCCGGCTCGAATTTCAACGTTAACGGCGTCAACGAACTCCCCCACGGGAACATCCAGGTTGTCCCGGTGCAGGAAATAGACGTCCACCGCATCGGTACGCAGGCGCGTCAGGCTTTCCGCCAGCTGCGGGGCAATGGCCTCCGGATGGTCGTCGGGCGTGTGGGCCCCTTTGCCGATAATGACAATCTCATCGCGGATACCACGGGCTTCCTGCCAGGCGCCAAGCAGTGTCTCCATGCGCCCGCCGCCGTAGATGTACGCCGTGTCGAAGCAGTTGCCGCCGAGGCTGAAGTAGTGATCCCAGAGGATGGCGGCATGCGCCATACCGGGCTGGTTGTCACAGCCCATAACAAGGCGAGAAACGGGTCGTTCCAGGCCCGGCACGGAGCCGGCCATGGCAAGCATTTTTGGCCGTTTCAGCGTGCCGCGGATGGGTCCCGGATGGCCTGCCGTTGTTTCCGGTTCAAAGCGCACACCAGCGGCTTTGCGCCAGTCGTCCAGGCAGCGGGCGTTGCCCAGGCTGTCTTCCCAGGACATCGCGGGAGAACTTAAGGTGCCGTCGGCGACGCAGTCAGCAACGTGGTCGATTTCCAGTACGTAGAGCGGTTCCGCCTGCCCGGTGATCTTCTCCGGCTCGCTTCCCTGTCTGGTCAGCGTGAATGCCCAGGTACCGTCCGCGTCAGAGCCCATCCAGGGGTTGGGCACGCTGATTCGCCCCTCACTGCCATAGAGCTCAATGGCGTTATCGAGGTTCAGGGTGATGCCGGTGGCGAGCTGTGCGCTGAGACCCCCTTCGAAGGCGAGGCTGGCGCAGGCCCAGTGGTCAACGCCGGTGGCACCGAGGTGGGCGGTACCGGTGAGTTCTGCGGGTTCCCGACCGGCGAAAAGCCGCGCGACGGAGATGGGATAGCAGCCGACATCCATAATGCCGCCACCACCAAGGCTGTTCGCAAACAGCCGCGATTCCGGTTGCTCCGGTACCTGGAAACCAAAGCTTGCGCTTAAGTGCCGAAGCTCGCCGATGGCCCCGTCGCGGACCAGCTCGAGGAGCCGTTCGGTCTGCGGATGGCAGCGGTACATGAAAGCTTCCATGAGGAAGCGCTCGGACTCACGAGCCGCATCCACCATGGCCATGACCTCGGCGTGATTGAGGCCCAGGGGTTTCTCGCAGAGGACATGTTTGCCCGCTTCCAGGGCGGCAATGGTTAAGCCGGCGTGTGTGGGGTGTGGTGTAGCCACGTAAACGGCGTCGACCTCCGGGGCCTGGAGCAGTTCTGCGTAGCTCATGGCCGCAACGGCGCCCGACTGCTTGTCCGCGAACGCCCGGGCCTGGTCCTGAGTCCGGCTCCCAACGGCAACAAGCTCGTTGCGGCTGGATTGGTCCGCCGCCCGGGCGAATGTGCGGGCTATGTTGCCGGTACCGAGAATGCCCCATCGAAGCGTCATTGCCGTCCTTTAGCTGCGTTAACTGTTTTGTCAGCTGCCCGCTGCGGCTGCCCGGGTTCCGGTTCAAGCGCTGCGAGAGTTTGTTTGTCTTTCAGCGGGCGGCGGGATCGGCGCCCGTGGTCAGGTAGGGTGATACCACAATTCTCAGCTGCACGCCGAGGGTACGTGCGGCCGTTTCTACATCCGCCGTGCCGGCCAATAGAAACCGGAGCAGGGCGTTGTCGGCGAGATCGAAGAGGGTTGCAGCCAGCAGTCGTGTGTCGATGCTGCTGACCAGCTCGCCGCTTGCCTGGGCTTCATCCAGCAGAGTTTCGAGCATCCGGTGGGCGCTCCCATCGATGAGCTCAAGCGCGGCATTGGTGTCGGCATCCTGATTAAGTAACCCGCGCAGGACGATGCGCCAGAGCGTCACGTCGTCGCCCTCCACCATTGTCAGGGTTCGGTGGAAGAGGGCGTCCAGAGTATCGAGGAGGCCCCCTTCATAGGCCTGGAGCAGGGCACCATAGTCGCTGGACGCGTCTTCCATGCCCTGCTTCAGAAGCTGGTGGACGATGTCACCCTTGCTTGGAAAGTAGTTGTAAAGCGTCTGGTAGGAGACCTCCGCGGCGGCGGCGATGTCACGCATGGTGGCGTCCTCGTAGCCGTGGCTGCGGATCAGTTGAGAAGCAGCCTGAAGAATCTTTTCCCGGGCCGCGGCTTTTTTTCGGGCCCGAAGCGGCAGCTCAGCATCGGCATTCACAAATATTAGACTCAGTCAAATAATAGAGTTAATCTAAGTTTAGAGCTGCTGCATGGTGGGTCAAGGGGAGTGGGTCAAGGGGAGTGGGTCAAGGGGAGTGGGCAAAGGGGCCTTTGACAAAATGACCGAAATGGTTAAATTGGTCAGTTATGACCGCTGAGCCTCAATCCTCCAGCCTGCCTGCCGGTGCAGCTCCTACTGCAGCTCCTGCCGCAGCTCCCACTGCAGACAGCTCCGGTCCTCGTTCTTTCGGTACCCGGGAGGGCGCCGAAGCGCAGCTTCGAGAGATCGAAAGCTGGTTTGCGGACTTTCTCTGGCCAGAGCCGGACGGCAAGCAGCGGGCCAAGCGCGAGCGCATCCTGATCTCCGCAACAGACCTCTTTTCCCGCTTCGGCTACCGGAAGACGAGCATTGATGAGGTGGCGCAGGCTGCCGGAATTGCCAAAGGCACTGTCTACCTTTACTACCGGAACAAGGCGGAGCTCGTTCTACACGCCATTGCCCGTGAGAAGGAAGGGGTCATGGCGCGGCTCTTTAGCCTGCTGGAACTCGACGTGCCGCCCGCGGAGCGGCTGAAGCACCTCATCGTTCTCGGATTGCTGGGCGTTCGCGAGATGCCGCTCCTGGCGCGGCTGACGGAAGACGGTCAGGAGCTGGCCCTTGCCCTCGCAGAGGCCGATGTTTCCGTGCTTGAGCGCATCAACGGCTGGCGGCTCGTCTTCATGATTGACCTGCTCGACGAAGTGACCGGCCAGCGCCTTTCCCGCGAACAGCTTGCCGCGCGGGCACAGGCCCTCATCGATCTGATTGGCGGCGTCGCCACCTCCGGACAGCTCGCCCGCGACGACGCCTCGCTCGGCAGCTACGTGGAAACGCTTGCGCAAACGCTCGTCCACGGCGTCGCCTCGACCGCCGCCGTCGCCTCGACGGCCGGGCGGGAGTCAGACGTCTCCGAAGCCACTGCTGACCATCGACCCGTTCAGGAGATCACCTCATGAAACTGCCTTTCGTTCTCGGCATGCTGACCTTCCTGGCCGTGACCTTCGCCGGCGTCGGCAAGGCCGATACGGTTGCGGCGGATGAGCCGGTCACGGCGGAGAGTCTCATTGCCGGAGCGCTGGACCTGCAGCGTGGTCGCACCTCCTATACGGAAATGACCATGGTGATCTCCCGCCCGGACTGGGAACGAACGTCGTCCCTCGTCAGCTGGACCCGCGGTCGTGAAGAAGCCCTGATCCGCTTCACGGCACCGGCCCGGGATGCAGGCAACGCCACGCTGAAGCAGGGCGACAAGATGTGGACCTACACGCCGAAGTTGAATCGAACGATCCGCCTGCCTTACAGCCTCATGTCGCAAAGCTGGGCGGGTTCCGATTTCTCCTACAACGATCTCTCCCGCACCGACGATCTGCTGCGCCACTATCAGCTCACGATCACCGCCGAAAGCGAACACGAGGGGCACCGCGTTTACACCGTGGAAGCCGTACCGCATGACGATGCGCCGGTGGTCTGGGGTAAAGAAGAGTGGGTGCTCCGCGACGACTACGTGCTGCTCACGGCCACTTACTACGACCAGACCCTGAAACCCCTGAAGCGCATGGAAACCCTGAAGGTTGCCGAACTCGGTGGCCGTACGCTGCCCGTGCGTCAGCGCATGAACCTCCTCGATGAGCCTGAGAAGTACACGGAGATCATTTACGACACGGCAGAGTTCGACATCGAGCTTGAAGACCGCACCTTTACGGTTTTCTCCCTGCAGTCCGGCGGGCGCCGGTGAGCGAAGCCGCCCTCGAAGGCATCGCCGCTCCGGCCCCGAATCAGGGCCGACTACTCAGCGTGCGCATCGGTTGGCGCAACCTCTGGCGTAATCGTCGGCGCACCTTCCTGACCGCCGGCGGCATTGCCTTTGCCGTGTTTCTCGTCGTCAGTTTCATGGCGTTGCAGGCGGGGCAGTACGCGGTGATGGCCGAG